>NZ_JBFUHN010000069.1:0-38740 GCF_056402375.1 Variovorax sp. P4_B10
CAGCTGGATCGCCGTTGCGGTGCTGTTGTTCTGGTTCGTCGGCGCCTACAACCGGCTGGTGCGCTTGCGCGCGGCCGTTCTGCAGGCCTATGCGACGCTCGATGCGGCGCTGGGCAAGCAGCTCGATTTCGTCCAGGCCAGCATCACCGCCGCGTCGCAGGCGGATGCGCCGGCGCAGGAGCTTCTGTCCTCGGTGGCGCCGCTGCAGGCCGCCACCACGCAATTGGCCACCTTGCTGGGGGCCACCCGGCTGCATCCGCTCGACGCCGGCGGCATGGCCGCGCTGGCCACCGCCTTGCAGGTGCTGGTCAACGCCTGGCAGCGCCAGCATCCGGACGCGGTGACGGTCTTCGAGGCGGATGGAACCCTCTCTCGGCCGATGCCTGTCCAGGCGGGCTCCGATGCGGTGGCCGTGGCGCCGGGTGCCACCCCGCCGATCGCGTGGCCCGAACCCTCGGCGGCGGCAGAAATCGCGCGCAGCCAGTTCAATCTGGCGGTGGCGCACTACAACACCGCGATCGCCCAGTTTCCGGCGTTGCTGGTGGCATGGGCCGTGCGTCTGCGTCCCGCTGCGCCCTTGCTCTGAGGCTGCGGTTTCCTTCTTTACATTGTGCGGCGTAGTGACTTTCGCCCGCCCGTTACCATCGCCCCAACTTGCCAGAACTACCTTCCGATCCCTCCAGCAACGCCGCGCCGTTGCTGCAACCGCCGCTGTGGCGCCAACTGCAATTGACTGCGGTGGCGCTGGCGTCGATTCGCGCCGGCACTTCGGGCTCCGTCGCGTTCGAAGCCGTCGAGCCCGCGTTGCGGCCCGGCGTGCAGGCGCTCGGCTTCCAGGTGCTGCGCTGGCTCGGCCGCGCCGAGGCGCTGCGCCGCCACCTGGCCAAGCGCACGCCGCCGCCGCTGCCCGACGCCTTGCTCTGCACGGCGCTGGGCCTGGCCTGGGACGCCGAGCGCGCGCCCTACGAGCCTTTCACGCTGGTCGACCAGGCCGTCGAGGCCGCCAAGCGCAACCCGGCCACGCGGGCGCAGGCCAGCTTCATCAATGCCTGCCTGCGCCGCTTCCTGCGCGAGCGCGACGAGCTCGTCGCCGTCACCGACAACGAGCCGGTTGCGCAATGGAACCACCCACGCTGGTGGATCGAGCGGCTCAGGCGCGACCATCCGCGCGACTGGCAGCGGGTGCTGGGCGCCGACAACGCGCAGGCGCCGATGACGCTGCGCGTCAATCTCCAGAAATCCACCGCGGCCTCCTATCTGGCCGAACTGGAAGCGGCGGGCCTGTCCGCCATTCGCGTGGGGGCCAGCGGCATGCAGCTGGGACGCGCCCGGCCGGTGCAGCAATTGCCGGGCTTCGCCGACGGCGCCTGCTCGGTGCAGGACGCGGCCGCCCAGATGGCGGCGCCGCTGCTGCTCGAAGGCATGTTGCCGGTGAAGGCCGGCGCCGCGCCCTTGCGCGTGCTCGACGCCTGCGCCGCCCCCGGCGGCAAGACCGCGCATCTGCTCGAATTCGCCGGCCCTGGTGCGGTCGAGGTGGTCGCCCTCGAAGTCGATGGCGTCCGCAGCCGCCGGATCGACGAGACCCTGAGCCGCCTCGGCCTGAAGGCCAAGGTGGTGGTGGCCGATGCGGCGCGCCCCGCCGACTGGTGGGACGGCACCCCTTTCGACGCCATCCTGCTCGACGCGCCATGCACCGCCTCGGGCATCGTCCGGCGCCACCCCGACGTCCGCTGGCTGCGCCGCGAGAGCGACACCGCCCAGCTGGCGGCCCAGCAGGCCGCGCTCCTGGCCGCGCTCTGGCCGCTCGTGCGGCCCGGCGGCCGGCTTCTTTACTGCACCTGTTCCGTGTTTCGCGAAGAGGGCTCGCAACAAATTGATGCGTTTCTTGCGCACAACACTGACGCACGATTGCAACCGTCCCCAGGCCATTTGCTGCCTCAAAGCGGGGGGAATGTCCGTGGTGTCCCGGACAATCCCTCAGGTGATCACGACGGCTTCTTCTACGCCCTGCTTGAAAAACGCTGAGCCCGCCCGGCCGGTCCCGCTGGCCGTGCTGCTCCTGTTCTGGGTGGCGCTGCTCGCGTGGCTGCCGGCCCCGGCGGTCGCGCAAAGCCGTCCGGGTGCGACGATCACCCAGATGCGCCTCGAACAGGCCGACGACGGTGTCTACCTCAGCGCCGCCGTGCAGTTCGAACTGCCCTCGCTGGTCGAGGAGGTGCTCGACAAGGGCATCGCCATCTACTTCGTGGCCGAGGCCGAGATGTATCAGGAGCGGTGGTACTGGACCGACCGCAAGGTCGCGCAGGTCACGCGCCACATGCGGCTGGCCTACCAGCCGCTCACCCGCCGCTGGCGGCTCAACGTGTCGCCGGTCCCGATCACCGGCGCGGCCGGCTTCGGCATCTCGCTGAACCAGAATTTCGACAGCCTTGGCGATGCGCTGGAGGCCATCAAGCGCATCGGCCGGCTGCGCATGGGCGATGCGGCCGAGATCGGCGACGACCCGCTGCACCAGGTGATGTTCCGGTTCCGGCTCGACACCTCGCAGCTGCCGCGGCCGTTCCAGATCGGCGTGGTCGGGCAGGCCGACTGGAACATCTCGGCCGAGCGCAGCGCACGGCTGGCGCTGGAGAAGCAGCGGTGAGCAGCAAACCGCGCAGCGGCGCAGCGGCCACACCCGCCGCACGCCGCTCGCGCGCGATGCGCTGGGCCGTGGGCGTGGGCGCCGCGCTGGTCACGGCCATCGGCCTCGTGCTGATGTTCCTGCTGGCCCAGGCCACCAACAACCGCGCGCTGTACGAACGCTATTACGTGCGCCTCTTCGGCATCAACGTCGTGGTGGCGGTGCTGCTGGTGCTGGTGATCGGCTGGGTCGCCTTCCGGCTGCTGCGGCGGCTGCGCCAGGGCAAGTTCGGCAGCCGCCTGCTGATCAAGCTGGCGGCCATCTTCGCGCTGGTGGGCGTGGTGCCCGGGGCGCTGGTCTATGTCGTGTCCTATCAGTTCGTCGCGCGCTCGATCGAGAGCTGGTTCGACGTCAAGGTCGAAGGCGCGCTCGACGCCGGCCTGAACCTGGGGCGCGCCACGCTCGATTCGCTGTCCGACGATCTGGCGGCCAAGACCCGCGTGGCCAGCGCCCAGTTGTCCCAGGTGCCCGATGCAACCGCCGGCCTCATGCTGGAGCGCATTCGCGACCAGCTCGAGGCGAGCGACGTGGTGCTCTGGACCGGCACCGGCCAGCTCGTGGCCGGCGCGGGCGCTTCGCGCTTCCAGCTCAATCCCGAGCGGCCGACCGCACAGCAGTTTCGCCAGGTGCGGCCGGACCGCGCCATCGCGCATGTCGAAGGCCTGGACGAAGCCGCCGTGCCCGGCGCCACCCCGCCGGCCGCGAGCGTGCGCGCGCTCGCCATGGTGCAGAGGCCGGGCTTCGACTTCGACACCGCGCCGCGCTACCTGCAGGTCACGCGGCCGCTGCCGCCGGCCGTGGTCGCCAACGCGCTGGCCGTGCAGGAAGCCAACCGCGAGTACCAGGAACGGGCGCTCGCGCGCGAGGGGCTGCGCCGCATGTACATCGGCACCCTCACGCTGAGCCTGTTCCTTGCCGTGTTCGGCGCGGTGCTGCTGGCCGTGCTGTTCGGCAACCAGCTGGCCCGCCCGCTGCTCGTGCTGGCCGACGGCGTGCGCCAGGTGGCCACCGGCGACCTGCGGCCCACCGCCGTGCTGCAGGGCAAGGACGAGCTGGGCGGCCTCACGCGTTCGTTCGCGGTCATGACCCAGCAGCTGGCCGACGCCCGCGGTGCGGTCGAAAAGACCATGGGCCAGCTCGACGCCGCCCGCGCCAACCTGCAGACCATCCTCGACAACCTGACCTCGGGCGTGATCGTGCTCGACGCCAACGGCACCGTGCTCTCGACCAACCCCGGCGCCACCCGCGTCCTGCGCGCGCCTCTGGCGGCCTACGAAGGCCAGCGCCTCGTCGAGGTGCCGGGGCTGGCCGAATTCGGCGCCAAGGTGCAGCAGCAGTTCGAGGAATTCCAGGTCGAGCGCATGCAGCACGGCCTCGACCACTGGCAGCACGCCTTCGAGCTGCATGCCACCGGCATCGACCTGCCGCAGCAGGATGCCGCCATCAACATCGTCGCGCGCGGCGCGGAACTGCCCGGCGCCGCGCGGCTGCTGGTGTTCGACGACATTTCCGAGATCGTCTCGGCCCAGCGTGCACAGGCCTGGGGCGAGGTGGCGCGCCGCCTGGCGCACGAGATCAAGAACCCGCTGACGCCGATCCAGCTCTCCGCCGAGCGCCTCGAAATGAAGCTCTCGGGCAAGGTCGAGCCGGCCGAGCAGGCCATCCTGGTGAAGTCCGTCAAGACCATCGTCGACCAGGTCGACGCGATGAAGCGGCTGGTGAACGAATTCCGCGACTACGCGCGGCTGCCCGCGGCCGACCTCAAGCCGGTCGATCTCAACGCCTTGCTGGTCGATGTGCTCCAGCTCTACAACGCCGAGAGCCTGCCCATTGCGCTGCGCTCCGAACTCGACGAGCGCTGCCCGCCCATCCGCGGGGATGCGCAGCAGATCCGCCAGGTCATCCACAACCTGCTGCAGAACGCGCAGGACGCCGCCGAGGCTGCCGCCAACAGCACCGGCAGGGTGGGCGAGGTCGTCATCCGCACCCGGCTCGGCGATTCGGGCCAACGGGTGCGCCTGACCGTGCAGGACAGCGGCCCCGGCTTTGCCGAAAACATCCTGAAGCGCGCCTTCGAGCCCTACGTCACGACGAAAACAAAAGGTACCGGTTTGGGGCTCGCCGTGGTCAAGAAAATCGCCGATGAGCACGGTGCGCGCATCGAGCTTTCCAACCGCATTGTCGACGGGGCTGTAGCAGGGGCACAAGTCTCGCTATCATTCGCGCTGGCAGGCGAGCCGCGGGCAGCGGCCGCTCACACCGAAGATTCGAAGTCTTCCACCGCCTGAGCACGAACGAATCCATCGCGCGGGCGATGAACGGGCCAGCGGACCAACACATACCAGCGCATACAACAAGCAGCACTCATGGCAAACATTCTCGTGGTCGATGACGAGCTGGGCATCCGGGACCTGCTCTTCGAAATTCTCAATGACGAAGGCCACAACGTGGAGCTCGCGGAGAACGCCGCCGAGGCACGCGCCGCGCGGCAACGCGCGCGGCCCGACCTCGTGCTGCTCGACATCTGGATGCCCGACACCGACGGCGTCACGCTGCTCAAGGAGTGGTCCACCGCCGGCCTCCTGAGCATGCCCGTCATCATGATGAGCGGCCACGCCACCATCGACACTGCGGTCGACGCCACGCGCATCGGCGCCTTCGCCTTCCTCGAAAAACCCATCACGCTGCAGAAACTGCTCAAGGCCGTGGAGCAGGGGCTCGCGCGCGAGAGCGCGCGGCGCGCCGCGGCCGGCGTGGTTCCCGCACCTGCCGGCGGCCACCAGGCAGCGGCCATCACGACGACGGGCGACAGCCTGCTGATGGCGTCGCTGGCGGCCGTGCCGGTGCCCGATGCCGGCCCGCAGTCGACCCAGAGCTTCGACCTCGACCGCCCGCTGCGCGATGCGCGCGACGGCTTCGAGAAGGCGTACTTCGAATTCCACCTTGCCATGGAGAACGGTTCGATGACCCGCGTGGCCGAGAAAACCGGCCTGGAACGCACCCACCTCTATCGCAAGCTCAAACAACTTGGCGTCGATCTTTCAAGAGGGCGCAGAAGCGCTGTATAATTTAGGGCTGCACACAAAGGCCCGGTAGCTCAGTTGGTAGAGCAGCGGATTGAAAATCCGCGTGTCGGTGGTTCGATTCCGCCCCAGGCCACCAATATCACTTGCGCGGTTCTCCCGCTTAAGTCCAAAAGCCCTAAGTAAATCAATTGCTTAGGGCTTTTTTGTTTCCGCCGCGCGCAGCGCCAGGCGGCCGTTCCTCCGACAGGCGAACGTCCATCACTCCAGAAGTACAGGTGCCGGACTTCTGACCATCAGCTTGACGGTGTAGGGCCCGACGCTGTTGAGCTTCGAGGCCCCGTACAGAAACTCGCCCGTGTGCCTGAACCCGAAGCCCTTGAACACGCGGGTGTCGTTGCGATCGGGGTTGCTGCTTTGAAGCAGGTAGAAAAGCCCATGAAGGTCGGCCAGCCGCTGGAACGGTCGCGACATGCGGGAGGCCACACGCTTCTGCTCGTGCGCCGGGTGGACGCAGACCATGCCGCCATAGATGCATCGCTCGGGCACGCCTTCGCGCACGCGCATCGCATGGGTCGCGCGCTGCAGGGCGGCCGAAGCGCTCTGGGCCGCGAGGGTTCGGCGCAAGCCGTAGGCACGCAAGGCGGCATGAGCGCCAACCGTCAGTTCGTGCAAGAGCCCCGGCGTTGACAGGACGGCGCTCGGCAGTGTCCTGAGCGCCGCACCGCGGACCGTGCGGCCGCCGTGCAGTTCATCGTGCGCGGTCTCCAGCACCACCACGCCGCCCGTGCGGAACGCCGCCTGCAGAAGGTAGTGGATGACGCGGCTGATTTTTTTCTCGGCATCGACGAAGTCGCCCGCACGGATGCGCTGCACATCGGCGGGCCGCAGCCACGCGATCCAGGCCTTGTCGCCGTTTCTCACGAATGCCTGCGTCATCACCGAGGCCGCGTGCACCAGATCTTCCGATGTGGCGGCGATGTGCACCCGGGGCGCACCTGGCTCTGTCCCGCTGACGGCGTTCTGCCTTTCGATCAGGTCCACCAGGCCTTGAAGGATGGTGGCTTCGATGTTGAGCTGGATACGGGACACGGGGTGTCAGCCCAGCTCGTGCTCGCCGACCGTCACCAGGTGATCGACCGAAAAGCCGTTGAACGCGCAGCGCACGCTTTCCGAGTAGGCGCCGACGTGCTGGAACTCGATCCAGTCGCCCTCTTGYAGGTGGGAGGGCAAGGCATACGGAAACGCGAGCCGGTCGTTGCTGTCGCAGGTCGGGCCGAAGACGACGAACTCGCTTCGCGCATCGGCCGCCGCATCGATCGGATCGCCGCCGCGCCATGCCCGCACAGGCAGCTGGAAGAACTGCTGCGCCGGCAGCAGGCCCCCGAAGATGCCGGCGCCGCAGTAGAGCGCCTGGTCATTGCGAAGGATGACCCGCGCAAAGAGCGACATGCAGTCGTACGCCAGCACGCGCCCCGGCTCGCACAGCAGTTCCACACGCTTCAGCGCCGCAGACGAGGCGACGAACTCGCCCAGCCGCTGGAGCATCGAAGCCGGCGGCGGCATCGGCATGTTGTCGTAGCGTGCCGGAAAGCCGCCGCCGATGTCCAGTGCGGCCACGGGGGCGTCCGCCTGCTCGATCAGCCGGGCGGCGGTCTGCATCGCGGCCAGGTAAGGCTCGACGCTGATCGTCTGCGAGCCCGGGTGGAACGCGATGCCCGATGACCACCGTGTCTGCGCCGCGATGCGCTGGAGAAGCCGCAGTGTCTCCTGGTGCGACGCGCCGAACTTGCTGTTCAGGTCGTAGAGCGCATCCGACGCGCCCGAATGAAATCGCACGTAGATACGCAGCGAAAGCTCCTGCGTCGGCAGCACCTCGAGCAGCTTCTCGAGCTCCGCGGCGCAATCGACCACGAAGTCCCGCAGCCCCAGTTCCCTCCAGGCGCGTTCGATGTCGCGGCGCGACTTGGCGGGGTTCATGAACCAGCAGCGCGCGCCCGGCGCCTCGGCCTGCACGAGAAGGGCTTCACCGATCGAGGCCACGTCGAAGCCCGCGACGCCCGCGGCGCGCACGGTCGAGATCACCTGCGGCAATGGATTGGCCTTCACCGCATACAGCACGCTGCCCGGAAAGCCCTCGACGAAGGCGCTTGCCGCCCGAGCCAGGCGGGCGGGGTTGAAGGTATAGAACGCGTCGAACTCTGTCGCGCGGACGGCGGCGGCGAACTGCATGGTGCTTGTCCCTCGTTTGTCGTGTGGATGTCGTTCAGCGTGCAAGAAGGCCTGCGCCGTGCAGGTAGGGCATCAGGCCGGCAATGCTCTGCAGTTCCGCGTCGGGGGCTGCCGCGCCCGGTGTGCGCGGCGTCTCGCCCTTGCCGGTGCGCACCAGCACGCTCGCAAGGCGCGAGGCCCTGGCGCCCGCGATGTCGGTGAGCAGGTCGTCGCCCACCACCAGTGCTTCGCTGGCGGAAACGCCGAGCGCATCGAGCGCGGCCTGGAAAAACACCGCGGAGGGCTTGCCGGTGACGATGGCCGTCCGCCCGGCCGCAGCCTCCAGCCCCAGGATGAAAGCGCCGGCATCCAGCCGGGGAGGCCCGGCGCCGTCGAACCAGTAGAGGTTGCGGTGCGGCACCACCAGTTGCGCGCCGTCGCGCAGCATTTGGAAGACCCCGTTGAGCAGGTTGTAGTCGAAGCGCTCCGCCACGTCGCCGATCACGACGAAGTCGGGCCGGGTGTCGTCGCGCCGGATGTCCTCGAAGAGGGCGGCCATGGCGTCGGGCACCAGCAGGTGGCACGACGCATCGGGTTGCCTGCGGATGTAGGCGCTGCAGGCCATGCCCGCGGTCTGGATGCTGTCTTCGGCCACGTCGATGCCGCATGCATGCAGTCCGGCGGCGATGTGATGCGGCAGCTTCGCGCTGATGTTGGTCAGAAGCCGCACCGCGAGGCCTGCCCCCGCCGCCTCCTGCAGCGCCCGGTTCGCGCCGGCGATGGCGTCGCCCCGGAAGAGCAGGGTGCCGTCGATATCGATCAGCAGCGCCTTCAGTGCCATGCGTGCGCCTCGCGCGATGGTGCGGCGTGCGCGGGCCGGCCCAGCTCGGCCATGAGGGCCGGTGCCAGCTGCATCAGCGTCAGCGGCGCCTGCCATGCCGGCGCACCGGGCTGCAGCGTCGGCTCCAGGAAGACGCCCTTGAGCCAGGGCGCGTCGGACCAGCAGGTGTGGTCGCCGCCCTTGCGGCTTTCCGCGGCAAACGGCAGATGGGGAGACTTGAGCAGGCGGGCGGCTGTCGGTGGCTGCAGGTACCAGGGACTCGTCCATCCGCCGCCCAGGTCGACCGTCGGCCCCTCGATCAGCCGGAAGGCGCCGGGAAGGTCGGGCGGCAGGGCGCCGTCCAGCGCATCGACGATGGCCTGCGCCGTCACCCCGGCCGCCGCCATGCGCGCGGGATGCAGGGCCAGCCAGCCGTTCTCGGCCGGGTGATAGAACGCCAACGAGCGCTCCGTGTCGATCTGCCCGGTGCCGGTCGTCACGAGCCAGCCATGCGCCGCGAAGCAGCGGTTGGGTGCGAGGTCGTGGCTCAGCGGCTGCATGCCGTGGTCGGAATGCGCGATGAAGCGGCAACCTGGTGCGAGCAGCGCCTGGCAGCCGTCGAACAGTTCGAAGAGCCAGCGCGCCAGCTGCGCGCGGATCGCACCGGCCACTGCATGTTGCGGCGCGGTCGAGGGCGGGGCGAGATGGCGCAGCAGCTGGTGCGACACCAGGTCGATCACCGGGTAGTAGCCCACCGTCAGCTCCGCACCGCCCGCGCGCAGGCTCCACAGGATGTCGTCGAGAAAGCTGCGGTGCATCACGTCGAGCAGGTCGAGCAGCAGCAGCTCGGCCGAGCCGTCGCCGCCCTGGTCGACATGCCGGCCCAGCGCGCCGCTCGCATGCAGCCGGGCCGGGTTGCCCACGCTGCAGGCGCGATGGCGCAACGCCAGCCGGCGCAATGCGGCGTCGCGGCCATGCACGAACACCGGCTGGAAACCCAGGAAGCACAGCCGCGGCTGGCCCTCCACGTGCGTGGCGTGAACCGCGACCGCGCGGTTGGTGTCGCCGGCCAGCGCGGCCGGCAGCGCCGGCGACAGCGCGACGTGGCAGGTGCCGCCGAAAGGCACGCGCAGATCGCCACCGGTCGGCACGTCGTGAAGCACCATCGCGCTGTTGTCGGGCGATACCGACACGGTGCAATGCAGCTGCAGCGCCGGCACCGACAGCGCATCGTCCGGCGCCAGCACCGCGGGCGGGCTCACGAGGCGCGCATAGACCTCGGTGTGCGACAGCAGCGCACCCGCGAGCCGCGACGGCTGCACGAAGGGCACGGCGCTGGTGCGGATGCGGCCGCCCGCGACGGCCCAGCGGTCCCACACCATCGGCGTGGCGCGCGGCCAGCGGCCGAAGGCATCGGCGACGGCCAGCGGGTCTCCTGCTTCGGCGTCGGGAATCTCGTAGCCCGTGAGGCCGTGCGCGCTGGCGTCGAGCCCGCTCCAGATGCTGAACAGCGAAGGCGGCGTCTGGCAGTTGGGCGACAGCGGCTCCAGTGGCAGCGCGCAATCCACGCGCAGCGGCAGCATCGGCGCGAGCTGTTGCCACAGCGTGTGCGACAGGCCGTCGACCAGCAGCCAGAACAGGCCCTTCGCGGGCGTCATGCCGCAGCCTCGGCGCGCTCGCCCACGAGCAGCCGGCACAGGCCGTCCACCTGGGCCTCCAAGGCCCCGAGGCTGCCGTTGTTGGTGAGCACGTAGTCGGCTTCGATGCGCGCCATCTGCAGGTCGAGCGGACTGTCCTTCACGACGCTGAGATCGTTCCGTTCGGCCAGCCGCTGCGCGCGCACCTCGGCGCGCGCCGCCACCTTGACCACCCGGAAGCCGGCCTCGCGCAGCGCGGGCCAGTCGATGCGGTCGTCGCGCAGGTCGTCGTTGATCACCACGTCGGCGCACGAAGCCGCCAGGCGCCGCAGGAAGCCGTCCGCCAGCGCACGCGCATGGATGGTGCGCAGGTGCGTGGCCACGCTTTCCAGCAGCTTCTGGTCCTGCGTCTCGGGCGTGAGTGCGATGCCGGCTTCGGCATAGAACATCGCCTGGATGCGGTACAGCGGTTCGGCCAGCTTGACGACTTCGACCGAATGCCCGCGCGCGAGCAGCCAGTTGCGTATCAGCTGCGCGGTCGTGCTCTTGCCGGAGCCGCTGGGCGCCACGAGGCACAGGCAAAGTCCCGGGCGCGGTGCGTCCGTGTCCGCGTCCGCGGAGATGTGGTTCGGCATGCGCTGGGCCTCCCTCGTGCGTTCAGGCGTCGACCAGCGCCGCACGGCCCGGCGTGCTGATCCAGGGCAGCGTGCCCAGCGCGGCAGCGACAGGCGCGGCCACGCGCCGCTCCATCGCACGGTCGGCCGGCGGCATGCCGTGCCAGGTCGAGGTGATGAAGGTGTGCGGCCACTCGAAGATGCGCGGGTCGCGCAGCACGTCGTCGATCTCCTCGCCACGCAGCGGCCGGGCGCGCAGCGCCTCGTCCACCGCGACCTCGGGCAGCACGATGCGCTCGAGCCAGCCGCTGCCCACGAGACTGCGGCCGACGGCGCCGGCGAAGGCCTCGGGCGTGAGCAGGATCTTGTCGGCGTCGGCGCGCGCCGGGTCCAGCGCTGCGTCGGCCTGGCTGCCGAGCCGTTCGACCAGCGTTGGGTGCTGCCGCAGCGAGCCCAGGCCGATGTGCGGATAGTCGGGCCAGCCGCGCGCGCGCAGCCGGCCGTCCACCACGTCCAGCAGCAGCTTGTCGCCCGAGAAATAGCGGTGTCCCTGCCCGAGCACGAGGTCGAGCATGGTGGTGGTCTTGCCCGCACCCTTGACGCCCGCGATGGCGATCACGCCGCCGGTCTTCTCGTCGAGCACGGCCGAGCTGTGCAGGATGGCCGTGCCTTTGGCCTGCTCGACCAGCAGGCCGAAGTAGCGCACCAGTTCGATCAGATGGATGAACGCCGTCGCCTCGTCGCCATAGAACGCGACCTCGCGCCGCGCGGTGCTGTAGCGGTAGCCCACGCGCATGTCCGCGTCCCAGGCGAGCTGCGTGCCGTCCTCCAGCGTGCCGCGCACCACCTTGAGCGTGAAACCGATGGCGTAGGTTTCGCGGATCGTCATCGGTGCGGTGCAGCGCGCGCGCCACGCGGGCGGGAAGTCGTCGGCGGCGTGCAGGTCGAGCGCCAGGTCTGGGGCGCCGTCTTCGGTGCCGGCCCAGAGGTAGGGCGAGAGAAAGGTCCGCAGGCGCATCGCCAGCGGTCTCGATGCTTCGCCCGAGCGCAGGTGYAGGCTGAACACGGTGTTGGTCAACAGGCTGTCCATCATGGGCGGGTGCTTCCTTCGGCAATGCGTTCGTACAAATGGGCGATGCCTCCGGCGTCGGGCCGGGCATCGAGCCCTTGCCGCCGGAGAAACTGCAGGACCTTGTCGCGCAGCATGGCCTGCTCCTGCGCGACGAGCGGAGCGCTGCCGTCGCCGCGCGTGCGCAGGTAGCCGATCGCGCAGTGGAAAACGGGCGCGGCGGCCTGCGCGCAGGAAAAACCCACGCTGAAGAGGTTGCCCGTTTCGAGGGACTCGCACCCCGAGCTCGCCCGCGCATGGCGCCACCGCGCGACGGGCCGCAGCGGCAGGTCGAAATGCTGCGCGAGGTCGACCTCGACGGCCGCGCCATGGGGTTGGTCGGGGTGGCTCTGTTCTGCCCATGGTGCGCCGTCGCCCCGCCGCAGCACTGCGCTGAATTCGGCCAGCGGCTCCAGCACCGTGGCGCGGCGCTTGCGGCTGAAGAGCGCGGCATTGGCCCATCCGCGCCGGCCCTCGAGATGGGGCAGCACGCGGCACAGGACGTTGTCATGGCTGCCATGCTGCAGCTCGTCGCCGATCTGCGCGACGAAGTGCGAGGCGGTGTCGTCGTCGAGTGCGTCGAGCCAGGCATCGCCGAGCGCCAGCACGTCGAGCGGCGCCGTCGCATCGATGGCCACGTGCAGCTCCTCCGGCGCGGCATGCACGGCGTAGTAGCACTCGTAGTTGCTGGTCTGCAGGTGGTTGGCCTGGAAGGCCTGCCACAGCCGCTCGTACAGCTGTGGCGGCGCGAAGGGCGGCACCGGCACCGGCGGTGCGATGAAATGCGCCACATGGCGGTCGGCGCGGTCGACCAGGTGCCTGATGTGCATCAGCCCGCCGTCGATGCCAACGTGGGCGAGCGGCACCCAGTCGGGGTCGATGTTGTGGCTCGGCACGGGAGCGGCGGTATCGGGCGCGGGCTGCCATGCCGCGTCCACGCAATGCGCGACGAGCGCATGCGCGCCGCGGCAGTCCGCCTGCGCTGCGCGCGCACCGGAACGGGTGGCCACGCGCTGAATGCGCAGCCTTCGCGCCGCTTCGGGCGAGGGCTCGGCATGGCGCAGGCGCCAGTTGCCGAACACGATCATCGAGGTCGCATCGCTCATGCGGCTCTCCGCTCGGGCTCTGCTTCCGCCTGGCCGGCGTCCGCGATCTCGCGCACGAAGTCGAGCTTGGAATACAGGTCCTGCTGGTGCGCCTGTCCCCAGCGCGCGAGCGATGCCCCCACGAAGCCCGAGATCGCGTCGAAGTCCTGCTGCAGCCCGCGCAGCTCGCCGAAGCTGCGCGTGCGGCAGTACTCGACCTCGCACTGCGAGAAGGCATGCGCATCGTCGAGTGTGCGGCACACGTCCATGTAGATGCCGAAGATGTTGCCGGTGGCGAGCGATTCGAACTGCGCGTCGAAGCGCTTGCGCCGGTACGAGGGCAGCCGCCGCGTGGCCTCGGGCGTCAGCGTGCGCACATGCGCCTCGATGTCGTCCATGCCGAGCGCCAGGTTGCCCCACAGCGATTCGCGGCGCACCTCGCTGTTCTCGATGAACCACTTGCGCTTGACGGTCATGCGGCCGTCCGCCTGCGGGATGTAGGCAACGTAGCCGCTTTCGGCATTGGCGCCCAGCACCTCGAAGATGTGCTGCTCGTAGTCCCAGACCTGGATCTCGCGGTCGATCTCGGGCACGAAGTCGGGCAGCGCGCCGTCGGCGATGGCGTCGTGGAACGCCATCAGCAGTCGCCAGGTGTCGGGAATGCCCCGGAACGTGAACTTGCGCTCCATCTCCAGGTCGGGTCGCCACTTGGTGTACCAGCACTCGTCGCCGAGCGCGGGGCGCAGCGCGGCGAGCACGGGTGCGTGGCTTGCGAGCAGGCTGTCGAAGTGGCGCCAGGCCAGCGGCGCATCGGGCATCGCCTCGTCGCGGTAGCGCACGAACAGGCTGCCGAGTTCGCCCTGCTGCACGAAGTGATGGAAGGCGAGCGAGTCGCCTTCGCGGGTAGCGACGATGGTCGGCGCAATGCGCGGCGGAAGGCCGGCACCGGCATCGAGCGCGGACCCGAGCGCCGGATGCCGCGCGCAGAGCCAGGCGCAGAAGCGGCGGGTGGCCGCGCGCTGCGCCGCGTTGAAGCTGCGGTACTCGAAGGCCGGCGCATCCGGCGGTGCGGCATCGCAGCGTCCATCGGCGAGCCAGGCGGCCTGCAGCCGGAGATCGCCGCCGCGCACATAGAAGCTGTTCGCGCCCTTGCGCAAGCCGGTGCCGCTGCACGCGAGGACGGCCACGAGCCGCCGTGGCGCAGTGTTCGCATGCACGAGGAAGTAGACGGATTCGCTCACGCTGTCTCCCGGCTGGTGCGTGCCGCGCGGGCCTCGATCGTCAGGCTCTCGCCTTCGAGGCCGCGCGCGTAGAGCGCGCGGGAGGCGACCGCAGGCACCTGGCTTTCCCGCAGCAGGATCGCAAGGTGGCACAGCATCGAGGCCTGCTCGAACACGAAGCCCGAGACATACGGGATGAGCGCCGCCAGCGCGGCGTAGGGGCGCGGCGCCACGACGATCATCGATCCGCCACCCGCGCGTGCGCGCTCGGCCAGGCGAACGATGGCCGGCCCGAGGCTTTCCGCGCTCGGCATGTGGCTGATCGACACGGTCGCGGCGATGCTGATGTCTTCCAGGTGCCTGTCGGCCGGCACCACCAGCGCCGCGCCGTGCGCAAAGCCGGGGGAGATCGTGCGCCGGCCGTCCTCTTCGTGGCCGTCGTCGCCCTGCGCGATGTGCAGGCTCTTGATCGGGGAAAAGTCGATCAGCCTCAGTTGCCCCGCGCCGGTCACCCATTCGAGCTGGACCGGTCCGAAGCGTGCCACCGCCGCATGGGTGGTGCGGTGCAGCTGTTCGCGCTCGCGCGCGCCGAACGGCGCGGCCGCGGCGGATTGCGCGCCGCTCACCTGCCGGTCGCTTCCGATGAAGAACGCCTGCGTTTGCGCCGACCCGCGGTTGATCGCCAGCAGGCCGTCGGCGGAACATTCGCAGAGCACGCCGCCGTCTTCGGTGGGTTGGGTGATGAGCCCCCAGTCGCCGCGCACGTAGTCGCGGATCACGAAGGTCGATGGCTTCGCGCCCAGCACCTGCCGCAGGCGCGATGCCAGCTCGCCGGTGGGCAGAACCTGCTGCCGCAGGCCGTCGGAAAAGTCGAGCACCACGCTGTCCTCGCCGAAGCGCGCGCAGAGCGCCTGCATGCGCGAGGCATCCTCGAAGCCGCCCGCATTGCCGCGCACCAGCAGCGCCGTGCCGGAGGCCACGCCGTGCGCGTGTGCCAGCAGCGCCAGCGGCCGGCGCTTGGAGCGGAAGTAGTTCGCGAAACCCGGCAGCGGCCGGAAGGCGGCGATGTCTTCGTCGGCCGCGAGATAGAGATCGGTCCACTCGGCGTGGGCCGCGTCGTCCGCCGCCGCATGCAGCGAGGTGATCGGCCGCCCCTGAAGCACCCACACGCGCTCGCCGTCGCAGGCCCATTCGACGTCGACGGCGGTGCCGAGCTGGCCTTCGACCGTGCGCACGATGGCGGCCAGCTCGACCAGCATCTCCTGCGCGTCGCGCAGCGGCGCATCGCCGACGAGGCCTGCTTCGCTCCAGCGCACCGACTGCGAGGCTGCCGCGCCCGACACCAGCGCATCGCCCACGCCCTGCACGGCCTCGATCAGCATCTCGGGCCGGCCGTCGATGGGGTCGTGGCTGAAGGCAACGCCGGCCCAGCGCGCGGCGACCATGCGCTGCACGATCACCGTCATTTCCAGCGGTGCGTCGAGCAGGCCGCAGCGCAGTCGCTCGACGGCCGCACGGCGCGAAAACGCGGAGCGCCACACCCCGGAGAGCGCCTCCTTCAGCGCCGCCATGCCTTCGACATGCAGCACGGATTCGAAGATGCCGGCAAAACTGTGGGCGGCGCCGTCCTCGATGCCACCGGAAGAGCGCACCGCCAGGGCGTCCGCGGCCGACAGGCCGGCCGCCGCGAGGTGCGCCGCAAGGCGGGCGTCCGCATCGGCCGCCCATTGCGGCGCAGCCACGGCATCGAGCCGGTCGAGGTCGCGGTCCAGGAACGCGCCCGCGGTGAGGCGGATGCTCGCGAACACCTCCTGCGCCTCGTCGCGCATGGCGCCGTGGTTGGGCCAGAGCGCGGCCAGCTGTGCGTCGTCGAGCGCGAAGAGCGCGGGCACGGGCACCGCATGCGACAGGGCGACGAGCGTCCGGTACTTGGAAGACATGGCGTGCCGTTCCTTCCTATACGCCGTCGAGCTCGGCGGCGCGGGCATCGACCACCTCGAGCGGATGCGCTGTCGAGGGCATCGCCATCGGCACCGGCAGGGCCTTCTTCTGGTAGTCCATGAAGATGCGCGAGGCATAGGCCTCGGTCGCGCCCTGGTACTTGCCGTCGTAGAGGTCGATGTCGCCCTGCACGTCCCAGAACATCATCTGCCCGATGTCCATGCCGGCATAGACGCGGATGCGGTTGATGGCCAGCAGCTGGATGGTCCACTTGCCGACGAAGCCGATGTCGCCGAGCGAGGCCGAGAGGTTGATGAACATGCCGAGCCGCGCGATCGACGAGCGCGCCGCGTAGGTCGGCACGAACTTCGTGCTGCCCATGGTCTCCATGGTGGTCGCAAGGTAGAGCCGCATCGGCTCCAGCACGAAGCCCTCGGGGCCGATGTGGATGTCGTCGGTGGGCTTTTCTTCCTTGATGTCGATCACGCCCTCCTGGTACACCTTCATGTCGGCGGCCAGCCTGAAGTTGTAGCTGTTGGGATTGACGTTCTTCGAGAGGAACGGTGCGATGGTGATGTCGCCGTTGTGAACGCGTCGGGAGATTTCGGTGCCGGTGAGGATCATTTGGGGTCCATGATGATTCGCGAGGGAACAACACCTTCCGAACCCACGTAGCGGCCCTGATACTTCAGTTCTCCGCCGAGGTTGGTCCAGAAGCAAACCTTGCCGATGCGCGCGCCGGCATAGACGCGCAGCGGTTGCGTGACGACGATCTCGAGGGTCCAGCAGATCACCGCGCCCGTGTGGCCGAGGGGTGCGCTGGTCTGGATGAACATGCCGCACAGGGCGGTCGAGAGATTGGCGTAGAGCTCGCTGGCAAAGTGCACGCCGCCGATGCGCTCCGCCGTCTGGCCGAGGTAGAAGCGGCTGGGATGCAGCACCAGCCCCTCTTCGGGGATGGTGTGGCGGATCACCTGAAGCCCGAGGTGCGGATCGATCTGGTCCGAGCTGTATTCGAGGATCTCCGCGCCCAGGCAGCAGCCGTACGAGTTCTGCTCGATCTGGCGTTCGTCGAAGGGCTCGATGACGATCGAGCCGGCCTCGCGCATGCGGCGGATTTCACTTCCCGTGAGGACCATGCATGCCTTTCTCCGGCGCGGTGGCGTGCGCCGGTGCCGGCCGGTCGGCCGGGTAGAGTTCATGGATCAGCGAGCGCGGGCCGATGAAGTAGCCCAGGGTCGGATTGGCGGCCGCGCACCCCGCATCGCCCGCCGCCAGCAGGCGCGAGAGTTGCGGCAGCTTGTAGCTGGGCACGGCCGGGCAGCTGTGGTGTTCCCAGTGGCGGTTGATGTGGCAGGGCGCCCAGAGAAAACGCTCGATCCATCCGACCCGCAGGCTGCGCGCCGCGGTGGCGGCCGGGTTGCCGAGCCGCCCGCCGTGCTCCGCGATGCCGCGCACGCGCAGGATCGCGGGCATGAACAGCAGGATGGGCAGCAGCCAGTACAGGATGAATTCGCGCCACACGTCGAACCCGGCCACGAGCGCCGCCACCGCCGCGATGAAGGCCACCGCCAGGCCGCGGTCGAGCCGGCTGCCCGGGGACTGCTTCGAGAACAGGCCCAGCATGCCGAAGCTGTTGGCCGAGCGCAGGGTCGCGAGGGTGGTGAGCCCCGAGGCATCGCGCAGCAGCAGCGCGAGGAACCGGCCGCGCGTGGCGGGGATCACCGAGTCGGCGAGGTCGGGGTCGCCTTCGCCGTTCAGGTGGCGGTGGTGCCTGAAATGATGCGCGCGGTAGCGTGCCACGCTGAGCGTCAGCGGGAAGGCGAGCAGCAGGTTGCCGACGATGTCGTTGCGCCGGCGGTTGCGCGCGAGCAGGCAGTGCGCCGCGTCATGCATCAGCACCAGCATCGCGTGCTGCCGCGTGGCGATGACCAGCATCGCGGCGACGGTCGCCGGCCACTGCTTCAGGCGCTCCGCCACCGCGATGGCCAGCGCGCATACCAGCCACTGCGTGAGGATCTGTGCGGCGCAGCGCCATGGCTGCAGGGTGGCGAGCGCCTGCAGCGTCTGCGGCCCGAAGGGCAGGCGCATCGGTTGTCCGCCGAGGGTGGTGTTCATAAGGCAACCTCCGTGCTGCGCACTGCGGTGCGAGCTTGCTTGGGGCGGCCCGGCGCGGCGCTCATGCCTGCCGTCGTCGTCATGCGGCCTGCTCCTGCGCGGACGGCGTGGCGACGGTTTGCGGGCGCACCGCGCGCGGATGGCACGCGATCCAGTGGTCGACCACCCCTGGCAGGAAGCCCAGCGGATCGGGCGAGGGCTCGCGCACATGCAGCGGCGGCCGCACGCGGTCGCTGCTCGCATAGATGCCGTAGACGCGCAGCAGCCGCTCGAAGTAGCGGAAGTCCGAGCGCGAGATGCCCGGCGGCTGCCACGCGGCCAGCGCGCGCTTCAGGAAGCCCCATTGCCGGTCGCGCAGGATGGGCACCGGCGCGAGTTCGGGCAGGCCGTGGCGGCGCCGCGCATGCGCGATGCGCTCCTCGATGAGCCGCACCGCGGTTTCGTAGCGCACGCGCTGCGAGCCGGCCGAGGCGACGCACTCGCGCGGCGTGTCGCCGGCCGCGCACTGCAGCACCATCGCGTGCAGCTCGGCGACGACCCAGTCCACGGGCACGATATCGAGCAGGCCGTCCTTGTTGCCGACGAGGAACGGCGGGTTGAAGGTGGCGAGGAACTTGATGAGCGGATAGAGCCCGTTGAAGCGCGCGATCTCGCCGCTGCGGCTGTCGCCGACCACCAGGCTGCAGCTGAAGGTCGAGATCGGCAGGCGTGTGCCGAAGCCTTCGCGCAGGCTGCGCTCGGCCATGGCCTTGCTCTCTTCGTAGCCGTTGCGGTAGTCCCAGTCGTGCGTCTGCGTGTAGGCGGTCGAGACGTAGACCATGTGCGGCCGTGTCGACGCCGCGAGCAGCAGGCGCGCGAAGTTCTGCGTGCCCTGCACGTTGAGCTGCTGCATCTCCTCGCAACGCTTGTCCCACGACACGTCGGCGGCCAGATGCACGCCGACGGTGGGTGTGTCGTCCGTGGCGAGCGCACCCATCGAGGCAATGGCGGCATCGATGGAGGCGTCGTCCGACAGGTCGGCCTCGATGAATTCGACGCGCCGCCGCAGGGCGGGCGGCAGGCTCTCCTCGAGCGCCGCGCGCGCCTTCGCCGAGCGCAGCACGCAGATCAGGCGCAGCCCGGCATCGTGCGCCAGCAAGGCGGCGGCGAGCGGGATGCCGACCGTGCCGCTCGCACCGCTCAGCAGCACCTTCATGAGCCGACCAGCAGGCCGTCGGCGGCGGCCACGCGCGTGCGGATGCCCTCCAGCATCTGGCGGCTGTTGGCGCGGATGGCGCGTTCGCCGATGGGGTGCAGCACCTCGGCCAGCGACGGGATGCCGAGGTCGAAGCTCACGTCGAGCTCCACGGCGAGACTGCCGTCCTCGGCGGTCAGCACGCGCCACTGTCCCTGCCACACCTCCAGGTCGCCGTCGGTCTGCTCGAACACGATGCGGTGGTCGTCGGTGAGCAGGTCGCGCTCGGTCCACGACAGCTCGCTGCCGTTGAGCAGCACGCGCCAGTGGCTCACGATCTCGGTGGCGGTGCGGCGCTCGACGCGCACCTCGAGCACGTCCTGCATGAAGTCCGGATAGCGCTCGAAGTCGCACAGCGTGCGCCAGAGAAGTTCGCGGTCCATCGGACCCATGGCGAGCGAGGAATTGACGTCAGGCATTGGCGAGAGGCTCCTTCGAGGGCATGGTGTCGCGGGCAGGGAGTGCGGCAACGCTGGCGCAGAAGCGCTCGATGCCGTCCATCAGCGTGGCTTCGCCGATGACCGCCGGCGGGTACACCCGCACGACGTTCGGTGCCGTGAGGCAGAAGGCGATCAGCAGCTTGCGCTTGGCCGCTTCGATGATCATCTGGCCGGCGTCGCTCATGTCCTTGAACTCGACGCCGATCATGAAACCGTCGCCGCGGATCTCCGCGACCGCCGGGTGGTGGCCGATGCGCGCGGCGAGCAGTTCGCGGCAGCGGGCGCCGAGCGTCGCGATGCGGGCCGTGAAAGACGCCTCGGTGACCACGTCGAGCACCGCGTTGACCACGGCGCCCGCCATCGGGCTGCCCGCGAAGGACGACGCATGCACCACCGGGTCGCGCGCGGCGGCTCCGAACTGCGCGGTGTCGAACAGCGCCGCGGCCACGGGGAACATGCCGCCGCCGAGCACCTTGCCGAGCAGGCGGATGTCGGGTGCGACCGGGCACACCAGCTCGCCGGCGCGGCCGAGCCCGGTCTGGATCTCGTCGAGGATGAGCCGCACGCCGTGTGCGCGCGTCAGTTCGCGCAGCGCCTGCAGGAAGGCCGGGCTCACGGGACGGATGCCGCCTTCGCCCTGCACCGGCTCGATGATCGCGGCGGCATGCGCGCCGGTGGCCAGCGCGGCTTCGACGGCCTGCAGGTCGCCGACATCGACGAAGCTCGACTGCCCGTCGGTCAGCAAGGCGCCGTGCCGCTCGTAGCCGTGGCTCACGCTCAGCGCGCCGGGGGACCGTCCGTGGTAGGCGTGGCGGAACGCGAGGATGCGCCGGCGGCTGGTGGCGATGCGCGCGAGCT
Source organism: Variovorax sp. P4_B10 (assembly GCF_056402375.1). NCBI lineage: Bacteria > Pseudomonadati > Pseudomonadota > Betaproteobacteria > Burkholderiales > Comamonadaceae > Variovorax > Variovorax sp. P4_B10. Next base: position 20,993 of record NZ_JBFUHN010000069.1, read on the forward strand.
TGAGCGCCGCCTCCACGGCCTCCGAGCCGGTGTTGGCAAAGATGATGTTGTCGAGCGGCTGGCCGCCCAGCGCGAGCAGGCGCTCGGCCGCGGTCACGATCGGCTCGTTGGCGAGGATCTTCGACGAGAGCCCCATGCGCCCGGCCTGCGCCGTCAGCGCCTGCACCACTTGCGGATGGCAATGGCCCAGCAGGTGGACGCCGAACGAGCCGAAGTCGAGCCAGCGCGCGCCCATGCTGTCCTCGATCCAGGCGCCGCTCGCATCGCACTCGGAACTCGCGAGGCCGGCCATCTTGAGCATCAGCCCCTGCTGGCGGCCGAAGACGGTGCCGTAGCGGTCCGCGAAGGCGTTCTTGCGCCCGGTGGGCATGTCGTCGTTCATAGCGAGGTCATCAAGGGCGCGAGAAAACCGGCATCGCAACCCACGCGCTCGCAGGCCTTGTTGGCGGAGCGCAGGAAGCGCAGCACATGGCCCTGGTTCTCGGGTTGCAGCGCATCGACGAGGTCGCTCGGGAACGCCGCAAGCAGGGCTTCGAGAACGCCGATGAGCCGGTCGACTTCCGCGCCGTCGGTGGGCGCGTCGAGGCCGAGGAGGCGGGTGGCGTTGGGGCCGTCCATCGCCGCCACGTCGCTCAGTCCGTACGCCATGAGCAGCGGCAGGCGATGCATCTCGTGGGGCACGGCGGCGCGGCCGAGCACCGCATCCACCTGCAGCAGCAGCTCTGCGATCTTGATCTTGACGAGTGCCGCCGCATCCGGGATGTCGCGTGCGCCCGCCAGGTCTTCGATGTAGGCGCGCAACTCGGTCATGAGCAGCCAGGCGGCGCTGATGGTCGAGGTGACATGGTCGCCCGCGGCAAACCGGTAGCCGGCGTTGATCCGCGGGAACCAGCGGATGCCGCGCGCGCCGGGGGATTGCGGCTCAATCGGCGAGGGCATGGGCGTCTTCCTTTTCTTCCGCGGAGGAACTGGCGGCCACGAGCGAGAAGCTCAGCGCGCCGCTGCGTGCACTGCGCAGCAGCGAGGCCGCATGCGCGGCGGCGATGGTGGCCAGGCTCGCCAGGTCTGCCGGCGGGTCCTGCGCCTCGGTCGTCGCGGCGAGCCGGGCGCGGCCGTCGCCGCCGATCAGGAAGGCCGAGCGCTTGTCGAGCGCGGCTTGCGTGCAGGGGGCGGCGGTGTGGGGCATGGCATCGGAGAGCGACGGTGCGCCCATCAGGAGGCCGAGCCGCCGGTCGATCTCGTCCAGCGCGGCGATCTCCCGTGCGGTGGCGGCCGGTGCGGGTTCGCAGACCGACGACCACATGGCCGTGAGCCGGTCCTGCAGCAACGGGTCGACCACGCGCATGCGCGGATCCGCCGCTTCGCGCCAGCGCCGCAGGGTCCACTTCTTGTTCGACAGCACCCAGCCGCCGAGCGACAGCGCGGCCGCCATCGCAGACAGGCAGGCGTTGATCAGATAGCCGCGCGCGGCCTCGGGCTCGCCTGCGCGCTCCGCCAGCATGGCGCAGACGCGGCTCTGGTGGAAGGCGTCGTACTCCTGCGCGGCTGCGACCGGAACCAGCGCGGGCAGGTGCGCGAGATGGTGCGCGCCGCCGTCGGTCGCCACCGCATACACGATGCGCTCCAGGTATTTCCTGCGCACGGCGTGGCCGCTGTCCCAGCGCTGGTAGCCCGCGAGGCGCTGCGGCAGGGCGCGCCGCGACAGCAGCGCGAGATCGGCGAAGGCGCGGGCCAGGTCGTCGGCGCCGATCGGCAGGATCTCGCAATGCTGGCCGTCGCGGTGGATCTGCGTGGCCATCTGGCCCTTGCTCACGGCTTGCGGCGTCACGCAGATGAGGTCGATGTCGCTGGTGGCCGTGGCGATGCCGTGCACCGGTGAACTCGTGAGCAGCACCTGCGCGTCGTCGAAGCCTTGCTCGCGTGCCAGCGTCGCGAGCATGTCGAAGCCGATGCTCCGGCTGCGCAGGAACGCATCGGCATTGGTCGTGACGAAATCCGGGTAGTTCACTGTCTGGATGCTCCGCGTGGTGTCGACGGTGTTGTCGTTGCGCTCAGGCGAATCCGTAGGGACCCGCGAACGTGCCGATGTGGCTCACATGGCTGACCATGCCGTGCGCCTTGTCCCACAGGTGCAGCATGCAGCCGCGCGGTCCGATGTGGGATTGCGGCTGCGCATCGGGGGCGAGCTGCAGGTCGATCTCCGTCGTGGTGCTGGGGCAGGCGCACACGACGGTGCCGGCCCAGCGGCGCAGCATCGTGCGGTGCACGTGCCCGCACAGCACGAGCTCGATGTTGGGCGCAGCCCGCACCACGTCCTCCAGCTGCTGCACTTCCATATAGCGGTACATGTCCATGTAGGGAATGCCGCTCATGAAGGGTGGGTGATGGAGCATGAGCAACGTGGGCTTGTCCGTGTCCTGCGCCAGCACGCGCGCCAGCCATGCGAGTCCTTGCGCATCGATGTGTCCGTGGTGCTTTCCTGCGGGGCACGAGTCGAGCCCGATGAGGCGCACCGGATGGTCGTCGATGCACCAGTGCAGGGGCCCGTCCGCGGGCAGGCCGGGCTGGTCATGGAATGCGAGGCGGAAGTTCTCGCGGTGATCGTGGTTGCCAGGGATGGCGAGGAAAGGAATGCGCGAAGCCGAGAGCAGCTCACGCACCATCGCGTACTCCTCGGGCCGGCCTTCATCGACGAGGTCGCCGGTGATCACGAGCAGGTCGGGGCGCCGGTCGAGTGCATGCACGTGTGCGAGCGCTTCGGAGAACATGCGATTGGAATCCGCCACGCCCTGGTACAGCGCGCCTTCGGGCCGGATGTGCGGGTCGGACAACTGCGCGATGAGCATGTGACTCCTCGATGAACAGGCTGTCATGGTGTTGTCACGCGCAGAGTGCAGCCATACGCCTGATGGCGTAGCGGCACAAAGTATTCGTGCCGCACTCAACGCATTCGCTTTGACGTAAAAACACGCGCTGACATCGGGCCGTTCCGATCGAGGAGGGATGGAATCATGAGTTCGCCACGTCTGGCGCCTGCTGCGACGGTGATGACGCACCACCGCGCGGGCGACGTGTTCTACGCGACCCGGCAGCCGTTGAGATCGCATCCGCAAACGCTGCTGGACCATCTCGACGCATGGGCATGCAATGCACCCGATCGCGTATTCCTGGCGGAGCGCGATGGCGAGGCATGGCGCACCTTGCGCTACGCCCAGGCGCGCGCAAACGTGCATGCCATCGCACGGATGCTGCTGCAGGACGGCGCACCCGCCGGTAGCACGATCCTGCTGATCGAAGGGAACTCGATCGCGCATGCGCTGTTGTCGCTTGCGGCAATGGCCATCGGCGTGATCGTGGTCCCGGTGTCGCCGGTGCACCTGCACAGCGCGCAGGGGCTCGCGCGCATTGCGAGCATTGCGCAGCGCGTACGGCCCGGTCTCGCGTACATGGCCGATGCGGCAGTGCCCCGCCCGTCGCTCGGCGGAGTCGATGCGTGCAGGTGGCTCTCGCCGGACATGCTCGACAGCGCTGCGGCACAGGCCGCCGCCGACGGATCGCATGCGCGCTTCTCCGAACGCAGGGCGCGTATCGACGGCGACACGCTGGCGAAGTTTCTCCTCACCTCCGGCTCCACGGGCTTGCCCAAGATCGTGATCCACACGCAGCGCATGCTCTGCGCGCAACAGCAGCAGATGGCGCAGCTCTGGCAGTTTCTCGAAGACAGGCCGCCCGTGTTGTGCGACTGGCTGCCGTGGAACCACACCTCGGGCGGCAACAACAGCTTCAACATGACGCTGCGCAACGGCGGTACGCTGTTCATCGACGAAGGCCGGCCGACGTTGAAGGACATCGGGCAAAGCGTGCGCAACCTGCGCGAGGTGTCGCCCACCTGGTACACGAACGTGCCGCTCGGCTATGCGGCGCTGCTGCCGCATCTCGAAGCCGACGCGTCCTTCGCCGACGCCTTCTTCCGCCGGCTCGACCTGCTGGTGTACGGCGGCGCGCCGCTGCCCGCCGATCTCTGGCGGCGCATGGATGCGCTGTGCCGCCGCAGCACCGGGCACGTCGCACGCTGGGCCAGCGGGTGGGGGCTGACGGAGACGACCTCGACCTCGGCCGTCACGCATTTCGAGACGGCCGGCACCGGCGAGATCGGCGTGCCGCTGCCGGGCATGCGCTTCAGGCTTTCGCTGCGGCGAGGCCTCTACGCCGTGGCGGTGAAGGGGCCCAACGTCACGCCGGGCTATCTCGGCGACGAGGAGCGAACGCGCGAGGCGTTCGACGACGAAGGCTTCTTCCACACCGGCGACCTGGTCTCCTTCGTCGACCCTGCCAACCCCGACGCGGGCCTGCGCTACGAAGGCCGTGCTAGCGACGAGTTCAAGCTCGGCAGCGGCATCTGGGTGGTGCCGGGGCGCATCAAGGCCAGCCTGCTTTCGCACACCGGCCCGCTGGTGCAGGACGTCGTGGTGGCCGGACCGGGCAGGTTGCGGCTGGTCGTCTTCCTCTGGCTGAATGCCGAGCTGGTGCGGCGGGATTTCGAAGGCCTGGCCGATGACGGCGGGCAGGGCACGGGCAGCGGGGCGCTGCTGCGTTTTCTCGAAGGGGCCATTGCCGCCTACAACGCGGTCCATACGGGTTCGAGCGAATCGATCGCGCGGGCCTGCGTGCTGCTGGAGCCGCCGAGCGCGGCTTTCGGCGAGCTGACCGACAAGGGCACGATCAATCAACGCCGCTTTCTCTCGCGGCGCGCGGACTTCGTCGAGGCCCGGTACGCGGACGCAACGTGTCGGCCGGGCGTGGTCGAATTCGCGGCAGGCGAGGCCCCGGCCGCGCTCCCCGTCGCCGCATGCTGAAGCCTGCCGCCGCCATGCCGGGCGCCAAGGAGTTCATCGTGCTGGCCGCGGCCGTCATGTCGGTGAATGCGGTGGCGATCGATGCATTGCTGCCGGCGCTGGCCGCCGTCGGTGCCGCGGTGAATGCCGGCGAGGACAACCGCAGGCAGTGGCTGATCACCGCGTACCTGATCGGATTCGGCACGTCGCAGCTCATCTACGGCACGCTGTCGGACCACTACGGCCGCAAGCCCTTGATGCTCGTGGGCCTCGCCCTCTACGCGGCCTTTGCCGCGCTGAGCGTACTGGCCGGAAACTTCGGGACCGCCGTGGCCTTGCGTGTTCTGCAAGGATGCGGCGGTGGCGCGAGCGTGCTCGCGCTGTCGATCATCCGCGACCGCCATTCGGGCGACGAGATGGTGCGCGTGATGTCGCTGGCCTTCATGCTCTTTCTGGGCATTCCGATCTTCGCGCCCTCGCTGGGCCACGCGATCCTGGTGCTGTCGTCATGGCAATGGGTGTTCGCCGCGATCGCGCTCTTCGGCGCGCTGTTGCTGTCGTGGGTGGCGCTGCGACTGCCCGAGACGCTGCCGCCGGAGCGCCGCATGCCACTCTCGCCGCAGGCGGTGGCGCGGGCGATCGGATACGTGCTGCGGCAGCGCGATTCGCTCGGCTACACGCTGGCGTCCACGGCGCTGGTGGGGGCGCTGTTCGGCATCGTCACGTCGGGCCAGCAGCTGTTCGCGAACGTGTTCCATGCGCCCGAGGCTTTTCCGATGGTGTTCGGCACGGTCGCGACCTGCGTCGCGTTGGCCGCGCTGCTCAACGGGCGCGTCGTGGGCCGCTTCGGCGCGCGACGCACCTCGCACCTCGCGCTGATGGGCTACCTGCTCGTCGCATGCGTGCACGGTGCCGTGGCGTGGTCGGGACTGGAGCGGGCGTGGATCTTCACGGTGCTGCAATCGGCGTTGATGTTCTGCTTCGGCCTGATGCTCGCGAACTTCGGGTCGCTCGCGATGGCGCGGCTCGCGCACATCGCGGGCACGGCCTCCGCGGTCCAGAGCCTGGTGATCAACGTCGGCGGCGCGCTGGTCGGCATCTTCATCGGGCAGCGCTTCGACGGCACCGCGGTGCCGATGACGCTGGGCTCGATCGCCTGCGGCTGCGCGGCGCTGGCGATGGTGCTAATGGCCGAACGCGGGCGCCTCTTCCAGCCGGTTGCGGCGCCGCTGCCGATGCGGACGGCGGGATGAGCATCTCTTTCATGGCACCGACGTCCCGGACCCTGCGGCCGCTCAATGTGGCGCCGGCGCTGCTGCAGGGCCTGCACGAACTCATTGCAGCACTGAACGCGACAGACGCCACGCTGCCCGGCCGCCCCGCCGTCGAGATCGCCCGCACCAGGGCACAGGCGGCTTCGGCCGCGCGGCTGATGGCGCAGGCCTTCGTGCACAACCAGGACAAGGGCTGGCTCGCATGGCTGCCGCCGTCGGAGGTTGCGTGCGTTCGCTCGGGCGATACCCGGCGGGCGCAGGAAAAGATCGCGCGCGTGATCGACTACCTGTGCGCGGCCGCGGCCTTCGAGGGCGGACTGGTGCTGCTCGAGTCCGCGGACGCACCGGAGGCGCCGGGGGGGCGCGAAATCCGCGGCGCTTCGCTGTGGGGCCTGCCACCGGCCGCGCCCGGCACCGAGCCATGGTGGCACCTGGCGGCGTTCGGCGCGCCCGCCGCGTTGCGCAGCTACGGGCTGCTGCGCGCGGCGGCGGCAGCGGGTGCGGCGAACGCGTTGGTGCGAGCCTCGGAGGAGACGATGCACCGCCTCGGCTTTCCGGCGCGCTGCATCTACGCGCAGATGGGATGCGTCCAGCCGGCGCACCAGGGCCAGCGCGTTTCGCGGCGCATGTTCGAGCCGTTCCGCCTGCTGGCGGACCGCTTCGACCTCGTGTACCGGCTGGAGAGCAGCAGCCCCGAGACGAACGACCAACGCGTTTTCTCCAACTTCCGCTTCGAGAAGATCGGGGAGCATCGCTTCGGCGCCTCACGCTTCAACAGCGTCGGTCCCTACACGATCAACCTCATGGTCAGAAGGCCGCGGCCCGAGGTGCCATGTCCCTGATCTTTCGTCCGGTCGACCCCTCCGACGGGGATTTTCGCGACCGCTGGAATGCACGGGTGGCGGAGAACGAGCTCTCGCTCGACCACGGGTTCCTCTGTCTCCTGGCCGACACCGAACCCGGGACCACTTACCACTTCGTGCAGGCCGCGAATCCGGCAGGGCATGTGTGCGCGCTGGCCTGCTATTCGGTCGCGGAGATGCGCGTGCTGCGCTTCGTTCCGCTGCGCGTGCTGGTGCTGGGCGGTACGGTGGCCGCGGGCAAGGCCTTCTGGTTCGATGCCGACGTGCTCGACTTCGCAACGTTCCTTGCCGGCTTCGAGGCGTTCGTGAAGGCCGGGGTGCGCTGCGACATTCTCGTGCTCAAGGAGTTCTCGCCGGGCCGGGACGAAGCGCCGATGCGTTCGATGGCCGAGGCAGGCTTCATCGCGCAGATGTGCTACGACCGGAGCCGCCTCGCGCTGCCGCCGGACGGGCAGATGCAGAGCTTCCTCGATTCGCTGCCATCGAAGAAGCGAAGGTACCTGCGGCAGGTGCTTGCGCAGGGCGAGACGGCGGGTCTCGCGGTCGAGGTTCACCAGCGCTTCGACCATCTGATCGATGCCGTCTATTCGCTCTACCTGGCGGTGAACGCGCGGGCCAGCGAAGCGCGCACCCCGGCCTTGCCTCGCCGGTTCTTTGCGGCGCTGGGGCAGCTCGGTGGTGCCGCGCAGATGCTGACGATCTCGCAAGGCGAAAGGACGATCGGGTTCGGCCTGCTGATGCAGCGCGGCGCCAAGCTCAAGTGCATGGTGATCGGGCTGGACTACGAGGTGTCGAGGGAGCTTCAGCTCTGGTACCAGATCGTCGTTCGTGYGATCGAGCACGCCATGAACAGCGGCTGCACCAGCGTCGACCTGGGATCGACCAACCACAGCATGAAGCGCAAGTTCGGCGCCGAGCACGAGGACATCTGGATCGCCGTGCGCCACCGGAGCCGATGGGTCACGCGGCTGCTGGCCCCGTTGATCCGGCACACGCTGGCTTCCATCTATCGACCCGCGGGGAGGGCCTTGCCCACCGCCGACGATGCCAACTGAGCACACCGGAAGGATGCGCCATGTACCGCACGATCATCTACGCCATCCCCTTGTTCGCCGTGCTGATCGCGTGCGAATTCGCCTGGGGCTGCATCAGGCGGCGCAACACCTACCGGCTCAGCGATTTCCTCAGCAACCTGAGCCACGGTTTGCTGAGCCAGGTGGTGGCCGTCTGCACGCCGTTCTTCCAGATCGGCTTCTATACGGTGGTCTTTCGGTTCACATCGCACTGGTCGAACCAGGACTTCTGGAACAGCTGGACCGGTACGTTGACTGCGGTGCTCCTGTTCGACTTCTGCAACTATTGGGTGCACCGCGCGGGCCACGAATGCGCAGTTTTCTGGGCCGCGCACGCCGTCCATCACCAGAGCCAGGAGTTCAACCTTTCGATCGCCCTGCGACAGGGAAGTGCCGTGGCACTGCTCGGCTGGGTCTTTTTTCTTCCCATGGCGCTCATCGGCGTCCCGCCGGAAAAGTTCGGTATCGCGGCGCTGGTGCTGCTGCTCTACGGCTACTGGGTACACACGGAACACATCGGAAAGCTCGGCTGGTTCGACCATGTCTTTTCATCGCCGTCGAACCATCGCGTGCACCATGCCATCAACGCCGAATATCTCGACCGCAACTACGGTGCCTTGCTGGTCCTGTGGGACAAGCTTTTCGGAACCTTTGCCGAAGAAAAAGCGGCGTGCATCTATGGGACACGCAAGCCACTCGACAGCTGGAATCCCCTGCAGGCGCTTCTGGGGCCGTACATTTCCTTGGCGCGTGCGGCATGGCACACGCGCCGATGGCGCGACAAGTTGCGTGTGTGGTTCAAGGCGCCAGGGTGGCAACCGGCCGACATTGCGGAGAAGTTTCCCGAGCAACTCCCCGCGGCCGATGCCGTGAAAAGATACAACCCCCCGCTCACGCATGTCCAGCAATGGACGGCCGTCGCGCAGCTCACGCTCTGGATCGCAGCCATTCTGATGTTCCTGTGGCAGGCAAGAGCCTCTGCATTCGGCATCAATGCAACGATGCTCGGCGCAACCGTTGCGGGACTCTGGCTCACAGGCGCAGTTCTGGAGTCCGCGGTCCGTGCCCGTTGGGCATGGTGCCTGCAGGCGGCGTTGGCAGGCCTGGTTGCCACCTGCCTGACCTGGCGCTAGACGGTGTCCGGGTGTGATGCGGCCGATGGTGCATCGCCCCCTCAGGCCCGCTTCCTGAAGTGCATCGACGCACCGCTCGCCTGTGCCAGCTCGTCCGCCGTCTCCAGAAGCGCGGGGCCCAGCTCGAGCATGCGTTCCTCCGTCAGGCGCACCAGCGGCCCCGCGATCGTGATGACGCCGATCACCGCGCCGTTGCCGGGGCGCACCGGTGCGGCCATGGCCGTCATGGCCGGCGCGAAGACCTCGTTGATCATCGCGAAGCCGCGCCTGCGCGCCGCGCGCAAATACATCAGCAGTGCCTTGACGGTGGTCGGCGCCTTCGGCCCGTAGTCCGCGGGTTTGCCGAAACCCTGCCTGGCGACCCGCTGGAGCGCCTGCTCGTCCGTCATCGTCGACAGCCAGGCGTGGCCGGCCGAGCTGCACGAGAGATTGACCGACAGCCCCATGTCCGGGTCGTAGCGCAAGCCGTGCGTGGCCCCTTGCGCCTTGGCGACGAACGTCAGCGCGTCGCCATCGACCACCGCCAGGCGCACCAGCTCGCCCGACCTGCCCGCGAGCCTGTCCAGCAGGGGCTGGGCGATGTCCACGATGCCGCTGTTGCTCAGGAAGCTCAGGCCCAGCGACACGAGCTTGATCGTGAGCATGTAGTCGCCATGGCTCTGGTCCTGCCGCACGTAGCCGCAGCGGACCAGTTCGCTCAGCAGGCGATGGGTGGCGCTCAGGGGCATGTCCAGCTCGGCGGAGAGCGCGGAAAGGGCGCGGCCCTCGGGGTGGCCGGCCAGGTGTTCAAGGACCTTGAAGCTGCGTTCGAGGATGGCGGTCATGTCGTTCGAAGGATGGGGGCAGCCGCAACTCTAGCGTTTTTGCCAAGTGTTTTCACTAGTGGAAATACTTTCCACATTGATCCTAAGATCGTGCCGGCATCACTTTGCTGGAGACCATCTTGAGAAAGCTTCATCGCTCGCTGGCTGTCGCCGGCCTGGCCCTCGCCTTGGTCATTCCAGCCTTCGCACAGGACGTGCAGGAGCGCGTGATCCGCTTCGGCCACCTCAACAATGCCGACCACCCGGTGAGCTTCGGCGTGAAGCGTTTTGCCGAACTGCTCGCGGCCAAGAGCGGCGGCAAGATGAAGGTGCAGGAGTTCCCGGCCTCTCAGCTCGGCAACGAGATGCAGCAGCAGTCGGCGCTGCAGGGCGGTGTGCAGCAGATGTCCGCACCGGCCACGACCTCGCTCGCGGGCATCGTCAAGGAGTTCGGCCTGGTCGACTTCCCGTTCTCGGTGAACAACTTCGCGCAGGCCGATGCGCTGCTCGACGGCCCGCTGGGTCAGGCGCTGATCGCGAAGCTGCCGGAGAAGGGGCTCGTCGCGCTGGGCTACTGGGACCTGGGCTTTCGCAACGTCACGAACAGCAAGCGTCCCATCACCAGGCCCGAGGACCTGGAGGGGCTGAAGATCCGCGTCATTCCGAATCCGGTGTTCCTCGAGACCTTCAAGGCCTTCAAGGCCAATCCGGTGCCGATGCCTTTTGCCGAGCTGTACGGCGCCCTCGAATCCAAGGCGGTCGACGGCCAGGAGAACCCGTATGCGGTGATCCTCTCGAACAAGTTCTTCGAGGTGCAGAAGTTCGTGAGCGCCACGAACCACGTGTATGCGGCCAACATCGTGCTGGTCAGCAAGAAGTTCTGGGACTCGCTGAGCCCCGCCGAGCAGAAGATGATGCGCGAGGCCGCCGACGAGTCGCGCGGCTACCAGCGCCAGGTGAGCCGCGCCGCCGCCCAGCGTGCCGTGGGCGACCTGCAGGCCAAGGGCGCGCAGTTCAACGAGGTGGCACCCGCCGAGCAGGCCCGCATGCGGCAGATCGCCAAGCCCGTCACCGAGCGCTTCGCCGCGAGCTACGACCCCGCCATCGTCAAGCTCTACACCGACGAGCTCGCGCGCATCCGCAAGTAAGCCCCACCGAAGCCCATCATGAAGATCCTCGTCCTGCACGGCCCGAATCTCAACCTGTTCGGCCGCCGCGAACCCCACATCTACGGCAAGACCACGCTGGCCGAAATCAATGCGCAGCTGCAGGCGCTCGCGGACGAACTCGGCGTGGCGCTGGACACGATCCAGTCGAACCATGAAGGCGACCTGGTCGACTTCCTGCACACCCACATCGACGATGCGCAGGGCGCGCTGGTCAACCCCGCAGGCCTCACGCAGCACGGCGTGCCGCTGCACGATGCGATCAAGGCCATGCCGTTTCCGACCATCGAGGTCCACATGTCGAACATCGCCGCGCGCGAGGCGTGGCGCGCGCATTCGATCATCTCGCCGGCAGTGAGGGGCACGATCCAGGGGCTGGGTCCGCTGTCCTACCTGGCCGCGCTGCGCGCGCTGGTCGAGATGCAGAAGCAGGCCGAGGCGACGGCAACATCATGAACCGATGGATCGACCGATGCTGCACCGGCATCGAAGCGCTGATTGCGGCCGCACTCGCCGTCATGGTCGTGCTCGTCTTCGGCAACGTGGTGCTGCGGTACGGATTCAACTCGGGCATCACCGTGTCCGAGGAAGTCTCGCGCTGGCTGTTCATCTGGATGACCTTTCTCGGCGCGGTGGTCGCGCTGAAGGAGCACGGCCACCTGGGCGTCGACATGGTGGTGCAGAAGCTGCCGCCCATGGGCAAGAAGATCTGCCTGGCGGTGGGGCATGGGGTGATGCTCTACATCGTCTGGCTGCTGTTCCAGGGCAGCGTGGCGCAGGCGCGCATCAACTGGGACGTCACGGCGCCGGTCACCGGCGCGCCGATGGCCGTCGTCTACGGCTCGGGCGTGGTGTTCTCGGTGCTGGCCGCATTCATCCTGGCGCTCGACCTGCTGCGGCTGTTCACCGGCCGCATCGCCGAGAGCGACCTCGTGATGGTCCAGGAGTCGGAAGAGGCGGTTCAGCTCCAGCAGATCCTGGGCGCGCAAGGTGACGTCCCGGGGGCGCGCAAATGACCATCCTCGTCTTCGTCGGCGCCCTGCTTCTCGCCATGGCGATGGGCATTCCCATCGCGTTCTCGCTGCTCGCCAGCGGCGTGGCGCTGATGTGGCACCTCGACCTGTTCGACGCACAGATCCTCGCGCAGAACGTGATCGGCGGCGCCGACAGCTTTCCGCTGCTGGCCGTTCCGTTCTTCATGCTGGCCGGCGAGATCATGAACGTCGGCGGCCTGTCCAAGCGCATCGTCGACTTCGCGCTCGCGCTGGTCGGCCATGTGAAGGGCGGGCTCGGCTACGTGACCATCATGGCGGGCTGCCTGCTCTCGGCGCTCTCGGGTTCGGCGGTGGCCGACGCCGCCGCGCTCACCGCGCTGCTGCTGCCGATGATGGTCAAGGCGGGCCACGACAAGGCGCGCGCGGGCGGGCTCATCGCGGCCACCGGCGTCATCGGGCCGGTCATTCCGCCGAGCATCGGGCTCGTGATCTTCGGCGTGGCCGCCAATGTCTCGATCTCCAAGCTGTTCCTCGCGGCCATCGTGCCCGGCCTGCTCATCGGCGGCGCGCTCTGGCTCACCTGGGCCTGGCTGGTGCGCCGCGAAAAGATCGTGCCGCCGCCGCGCCAGTCGTCGGCCGAGATCTTCACCGCGTTCCGCAAGGCGCTCTGGGCGCTGATGCTGCCGGTGATCATCCTGGTGGGCCTGCGCATGGGCGTGTTCACGCCGACCGAAGCCGCCGTGGTGGCGGCCGTGTATGCGCTGTTCGTGTCCACGGTCGTCTACCGCGAGATCACCTGGAAAGACCTCTACGGCGTCTTCGTGAGCGCGGCCAAGACCAGCGCCATCGTGATGTTCCTGATCGCCGCGGCCATGGTGAGCGCATGGCTCATCACGGTGGCCGACCTGCCTTCGAAGGTGGTGGGCCTGCTGCAGCCGTTCATGGGCAACCAGATCCTGCTGATGATCGCGATCATGGTGCTCGTGATGATCGTGGGCACCGCGATGGACATGACGCCGACCATCCTGATCCTCACGCCCGTGCTGATGCCGATCGTGAGGGCGGCCGGCATCGACCCGGTCTACTTCGGCGTGCTGTTCATCATCAACAACTCGATCGGGCTGGTCACGCCGCCGGTGGGCACGGTGCTGAACGTGGTGGCCGGCGTCGGAAAAATCTCGATGGACGACGTCACGCGCGGCGTGGTGCCTTTCATGATCGCCGAGTTCGCCGTCATGTTCCTGATGGTGCTGTTCCCATGGCTGGTGACGTGGCCGGCCAGGTTCTTCCACGGATAGAAAAGACAAAAAGGAGACTTCACCATGAAGAGTTCGATGCAGAAGCTGCTGGCCGCGGCCGTTGCGGCATTCGCCGTGTTCGCGACGGCCGGTGCCGGCGCGCAGGTCAAGGAGCGCACGCTCAAGTTCGCATTCCAGAACCAGACCGGTCACCCGCAGGCGCAGGGGGCGCAGAAGTTCGCGGACCTCGTCGCGGCCAAGTCCGGCGGCAAGATCACGGTGAAGCTGTTCGCGGGCGGCACGCTCGGCGGCGATCTGCAGACCGTGTCCGCGCTGCAGGGCGGCACGGTCGAGATGACCGTGCTCAACGCCGGCATCCTCTCCGCGCAGGTGAAGGAATTCGCGGCCTACGACTTTCCGTTTCTCTTCAACAGCGGCAAGGAAGCCGATGCCGTCACCGACGGACCCTTCGGGCAGAAGCTGATGGCCAAGCTCGAAGAGAAGGGCCTGCACGGCCTGGGCTACTGGGACCTGGGCTTTCGCAACCTCACCAACAGCAAGCGGCCGGTCGTGAAGGCGGACGACATCGCGGGCCTGAAGATCCGCGTGATCCAGTCGCCGATCTACATCGACATGTTCAGTGCGCTGGGCGCCAACGCCACGCCGCTGCCGTTCCCCGAGCTCTATCCGGCGCTCGACCAGAAGGCGGTCGACGGGCAGGAGAACCCGAACACGACGATCCTTTCGTCCAAGTTCGCGGAGGTGCAGAAGTACATCACGCAGACCCGCCACATCTACAACCCGCAGGCGCTCCTGATCAGCAAGAAGACCTGGGACGGCATGAGCGCCGACGAGAAGAAGATCATCACCGAGGCCGCCGACGAATCGACCGCGTTCCAGCGCCAGGCATCGCGCGGCGCCGCCGACAGCGCGCTCGAGGCGCTCAAGAAGGCAGGCATGACCGTCTCGGAGCTGCCGCCGGACGAAATGGCGAAGCTGCGCGCCAAGGTGAAGCCGGTGATCGACAAGTACACCGCGTCGGTGGGCGAGCCCACCGTCAAGGAACTGATGGCGGAAATCGAGAAGGTCCGCAAGTAGCTCAGACGATCCGGACCGACAGGTTCGGCAAGCCGTCGATGTGGATCTCGATCAGGTCGCCGCGCACCACCGGGCCCACGTTTTCCGGCGTGCCGGAATAGATGATGTCGCCGGGTTGCAGCTCGAAGGCCTGCGACAGGCGGCTGATCTGCTCCGCGACCGACCAGATCATGTACTTGAGCGTGGCGCTCTGTTTGGTCTGGCCGTTCACCTTGAGCCAGATGGCGCCGTCCGCGAAGTGGCCGACCTTGGCCACGGGGTGGATCGGCCCGATGGGTGCCGAATGGTCGAAGCTCTTGCCGATCTCCCAGGGCTTCTTCTGGTCGCCCATCTCGCGCTGCAGGTCGCGGCGCGTCATGTCCAGGCCGAGCGAATAGCCGTACACATGATCGAGCGCACTGGCTGCGGGGATGTTGCTGCCGCCCTTGGCCAGCGCGACGACCAGCTCGACCTCGTAGTGGTAGTTCTTGGTCAGCGTGGGGTAGGGGTGGTCGGCCACCGTGCCGGGCGTCACGACCTGGATCGCATCGGCCGGCTTCTGAAAGAAGAAGGGCGGTTCGCGGGTCGGGTCCGAACCCATCTCGCGCGCATGGGCTGCGTAGTTGCGGCCGATGCAATAGATGCGGCGCACCGGGTACACCTGCTCGCTGCCGGCGATCGGCACGGTCGACACGGCGACATCGAAGGGCGTCCGGGGCGAGCGTGCGGCGCCTGCCGGCAGCGCGCAACCGGCGATGGCGCCCGTGGCCATGGCGGCCGAACCGGCCAGCAGGCCGCGACGTGATGAACTGGACATGGCCTGTCTCCTTCTGGTTTTCTGGTGAAAGCGATCGAACGATCGATTCTGGGATGGTGCGCCGCCGCGGCGCCGCACGCATCTACGCAAAAACAGGACGCAAGCAACACGCCCGAGGCTGCCCTTGCTGCCCTTACCATCGCGCCATGCCGGCTCCCCAGTCCAGCTCCCGCCTCTACGGCATGCAGGAGCGTGCGAACCACCTCGACTTCGACATCCGCTTCGAAGGCGCGCGCGACGTGCTGGCGCGCCCGCACCGGCACGAGTACTTCCAGATCCAGGTGAGCATCGACGGCGGCGGGCAGCAGCTCATCGGCGGTGCGGTGCGGCCGTTTCGCGCCGGGCACCTGAGCTTCGTGCTGCCGTACCGGGTGCACGTGGTGCCGCACCCCGCAGGCGCGCGCTATGCCATCGTGAATTTCGACCAGGGCTTTCTCTGGCCGGAACTGGCCGTCGAGCCACTCGATCTCGAGGAAGTGCCCGTGGCGCGCCATCCGGAGCTGGCACCCTTCCTGTTCCAGGAGTACGTCGACTTCCGTTTCGACGAAGCGGACTTCGCACGCATCCTGGGCTGGCTCGACGAACTCTCCACGCTGAACCGGAAGCGCGGTTTCGCCACCGTGGGTGCGATCCGCGGCATCCTGCTGCAGGTCATGGCATTGACCTGCCAGCGGCACGAAGCACAACTGCTGGAACAGGCCGCACGCCACAGCGGACGCAGCTCGCGGCGCGACGCGTTGCAACGGGTGATGCGGTACGTGCGCGAGCACCTCGGCGAAGAGATGTCGCTCAACGAGGCCGCCGCCGCGGCGATGCTGTCGCCCAACTACCTCGCGCACCTGCTGAAGAAGCAGACCGACCGCACCTTCACCGAACTCGTCACCGAACGGCGGCTGGAGCGCGCGAAGGAACTGCTGCTGACCTCGAGCGTGCGCATCGGCGACATCGCGCTGCAATGCGGCTTCAGCGATGCCGACTATTTCAGTCGCCGCTTCAGGCAGCAGGTCGGCGTCACGCCGCGGCAGTTTCGCCAGGACGTGAGCGCCGACTGACGGCCATCGACTGCTACTTCTTCTTCATCGCCTTGACGTCGGCCATGCCCTTGGTCTTGTCCGCCTTGGCCTGCTTCACGCAGGCGGACTTCGCGTCGCCCTTCTGGTCGTCGCATTTTTCCTTGGCAATGCTGTAGGCGGCATCCACCTTGGCCTCGGCCACCTTGCGCGCGTTGCTGTCGCTGGGCCGGACCTTCTGGTCGAGCTCGGCCTTGGCGATCTTTTCCTTGCCCTTGGCTTCCTCGACGCAGACGTCCTTCGCGTTGTCCTTCATGGCATCGCATGCGGCCTTGTCGGCCTTGTAGTCGGCCGCAATCTTGTCGCGGCCGGCCTGGAGTTCCGCAATGGCCGGGTCGACTGCCGCCGATGGAGGCGGATTCATCTGCGCATGTGCCGGAAGGGCCATCAGGCACGAGGCAGCCGCGCACACCGACATCCACATGAGCTTTTGCATGGTCATCTCCTTGACGCCGGTGTTGGGGTTCGTTCTCGCGGGAGGTCCGGCGCCGAACCCATCCTAGAAAACGGTGGCATCGAGGCGGTAGGACGCCAGGGGGAGCGGCCGTAAGCACATGCTGACGCGGCGCGGGAAATCCGCCCAGGTTGTGAAACGCAGTGTGTGCGGTTTCCAGGGCCGACACAGAGGCATACGCAATGCATGCCCGCGGGAGGAGGCACGGCGAACAATCCGATCGTTCCCTCGACAAACCGCCTCGCTTCTCCAAGGAATTCGCCATGAAGCCTTCTCGCCTCGCCATTGCCATCGCGGCCCTCGCGGCTTCGGTGGCCGTCCTCACGTTCGCCGCGCCTCCGCTCGGGGGTGATACGCCCGCCGGCCAGGCGCAGCAGGCGCCGGAGTTCCAGAACATCGACCAATGGCTCAACTCCCCGCCCCTGAAGCTGGAAGCGCTGCGCGGCAAGGTGGTGCTCGTCGACTTCTGGACCTACACCTGCATCAACTGTCTCAACCACCTGCCTTACGTCAAGGACTGGAACGAGAAGTACAAGGACAAGGGCCTCGTCGTGGTGGGCGTGCACACGCCTGAGTTCGCGTACGAGAAGTCCACGAAGAACGTCCAGGACGCGATCCAGCGGCTGCAGATCAAGCATGCCGTGGCGCAGGACAACCACTACGCGACTTGGAAGGCGTTCAGGAACCAGTACTGGCCGGCGGTCTACCTGATCGACAAGCAGGGCCGCATCGTCTACTCGCACTTCGGCGAGGGCAGCTACGGAACGACCGAGAAAAAGATCCAGGCGCTGCTGGCGGAGCAGCCGCCAGCGGGGTTCTGAAATGAAACCTTGGTTCTCGATTCGTCGGAGTGTGCGTTCGGGGCGCGATCCCGCCGACGGTGTGCTCTGCTCCGCGAATGTCCCCCGGCGCGGCCTAGGGCCGCAGGCCTCCTCCTTTATTTCGCTGCG
>NZ_JBFUHN010000070.1:0-36418 GCF_056402375.1 Variovorax sp. P4_B10
GGCAGTGTGAACCCGCAAGAAGTGTTCCTCGTGATGACCTACACGGTGCTCGGCTACATGCCGACCATCCTGAGTCTGAGCCTGTTCATCGCCATCGTCGGCACCCTCTCGCGCATGTACCGCGACAGCGAGATGGTGATCTGGTTCTCCAGCGGCCGCGGACTCGCCGACTTCGTGGAGCCGTTGTTCCGCTTTGCCTGGCCGGTGCTGCTGCTGATCGCGGTGATGGCGCTGGTCGGCTGGCCCTGGGCCAACTCCCAGACCATGGGCATGCGCCAGCAATACGAGCAGCGCAGCGACATCGAGCGCGTCACGCCCGGCGAATTCCGCGAGTCGGCAGGCCGCATGCGCGTGTTCTTCATCGACAAGGACACGCCGGACGGCGCCACCGCGACGAACGTCTTCATCTGGGCCATCGAGCGCGGCCTGCAGATCACCACCTCGGCGCGCAGCGGCCGCATCGAGGACGTCGGCAACAACCGCTACCTGATGCTCAGCAACGGCCAGCGGCTCGAACGTCCGCTGCTGCCGACCTCGGGGCTCAAGATCAGCGAGTTCAAGACCTACGGCACCCGGGCCGGCGGCAGCGCGGACTCGGCGAGCAACGCCACCCCGGCGCGTGCCCGCACCACCCTGTCGCTCCTGCGTGATCGCAGCAACGCCAGTCTCGGCGAGCTGGGCTGGCGCGTCGGCATGCTGCTGGCAGCCATCAATTTCGTGCTGCTGGCGCTGACCGTCTCGAGCGTCAATCCGCGCGTGGGACGAAGCGGCAACCTGCTGCTCGCGCTGTTCGCGTTCGTCATCTACTACAACCTGCTGAACCTCGGGCAGAGCTGGGTCAGCTCCGGCCGCTATGGCATGGGCTCCTTCATGCTCCTGTTGCACGGCGGCGTCTTCCTCGTCGGCGCGGCCTGGCTGGGCCTGCGCAACAACAACTGGGGGCGCCGCAGCAAGCCTGCGCGCGTCATCGCCGGTGGCCTGCCGGCCTCCCAGCCTCAAAAGATCGACCCCACCTCGTGAAAACCATCCGACGCCTGATCTACGTCGAGGCACTGAAGGCGGTGGCCTTCGTGACGCTCGGCTTCCTGAGCCTGTTCTTCTTCTTCGACTTCGTCGACGAGCTGCAGTCCGTCGGCAAGCCCGAAAGCCTGGCCTACGGACCGATGCAGGCGCTGATCTACGTGGCGCTGCTGATCCCGAGCCACCTCTACGAACTGCTGCCGATCACCGTGCTGATCGGCTGCATCTTCGTGATGGCGCGCCTCGCGCAGAGCTCGGAATACACCATTCTGCGCACCAGCGGCCTCGGCCCGTGGCGCGCGCTGCGCACGCTGCTGCTGCTCGGCGTGGGCTTCGTCATCCTGACCTTTGCCGTCGGCGACTACATCGCACCGCTGTCCGAGCGCACCGGCCAGCTGCTCAAGTCGCGCTACCAGGGCACCTATTCGCTGGTGGGCAACACCGGCGCATGGCTCAAGGAGAAGCGCGACAACGTGTCCTATGCCGTCAACGTGCTCTCGATCTCGCGCGACGGCTCGCTCAAGAATGCCCGCATCTTCGAGTTCGATGCCAACGGCTATGTGAGCAAGCAGCTGGTCGCCAAGTCGGCCCGCATCTTCGACGGGCACTGGGTGCTGTCGGACATCGAGAAGCAGGACTACGACACGCGCAGCGCGGCCGACAAGGCCCGCATCGTCACCACCGAGATCCCGCAGCTGGACTGGCCGACCTCGCTGACCGCCGAAATGGTGTCGGTGGCGCTGTTGCGCCCGGACCGCATGAGCACGATCGACCTGTTCGACTACATCCGCCACCTGGACGCCAACGGCCAGACGGCCCAGCGCTACGAGATCGAGTTCTGGCGCAAGGTGTTCTATCCGCTCTCGTGCCTGGTGATGGTGGTGCTCGCCCTGCCCTTCGCCTACCTGCACTTCCGCCAGGCCGGCATCACCACCTATGTGTTCGGCGGCGTGATGATCGGCATCAGCTTCTTCCTGCTGAACAACGTGTTCGGCTACCTCGGCAACCTCAGCAACTGGTCGCCATGGCTCACGGCGGCGGCGCCGGGGCTCATCTACTCGGTGATGTCGCTGACCGCCTTCAGCTGGCTGGTTCTCCGAAGATGACCCTGTCGGCGGAGTTGCGGGGCATCGTCCTGCTGGCCCACGGTTCGCGCGACGAGCGCTGGCGCGAGCCCATCGAGGCCGTGGCCGCGCAAATCGGTCGGGACGATCCGGCGGCGCGTGTCGTGTGTGCCTACATGGAACTGGCCGCGCCAGACCTCCATTCGGCGGTGGCCGGCCTGATTGCCGGCGGCGCAACCGCCGTCCGCGTCGTTCCGCTGTTCCTCGGCATGGGCAAGCACGCCCGCGAAGACCTGCCACTGCAGCTCGAAACCCTTCGGAAAACCTGGCCCCACATCGATTTCACGCTCGCGCGCATCGTGGGCGAGGAGCCCGAACTGGTCGGATTGCTGGCCAGAATTGCGGTCAAATCCTGAAGATTCGGCAATTTCGATAGATTCCGAAGGCATAATGAATTCCGCAATAAGACGGAATTTGATATGAATCTGCACCAATTCAAGTTTGTTCAGGAAGCCGTGCGGCGCAACCTGAACCTCACCGAGGCGGCCAAGGCGCTCCACACCTCGCAGCCGGGCGTCTCCAAGGCCATCATCGAGCTCGAGGAAGAACTGGGCGTCGAAATCTTCGCGCGCCACGGCAAGCGCCTGAAGCGCGTGACCGAGCCGGGACAGCACGTCATCGCCAGCATCGAACTGATCATGCGCGAGGTCGGCAACCTCAAGCGCATCGGCGAACAGTTCAGCGCGCAGGACAGCGGCACGCTCTCCATCGCCACCACCCACACCCAGGCGCGCTACGTGCTGCCGGTGCCCGTGGCCAACCTGCGCGAGGCCTACCCCAAGGTCAACGTGAGCCTGCACCAGGGTTCGCCGGACCAGGTGGCGCGCATGGTGATCGACGAGATCGCCGAGATCGGCATCGCCACCGAATCGCTCGACGGCTATGCCGAACTGGTGACCCTGCCCTGCTACGAATGGCAGCACGTGCTGGTGCTGCCGAAAGACCACCCGCTGGCCGCCAAGGAACGCATCTCGCTCGAAGACCTGGCGCTCGAGCCGATCATCACCTACCACCCGTCGTTCACCGGCCGCACGCGCATCGACCACGCCTTTGCGCAGAAGAAGCTCACGCCGCGCATCGCGCTCGAAGCCATCGACTCCGACGTGATCAAGACCTACGTGCGCCTCGGCCTGGGCGTGGGCATCGTGGCCGAAATGGCGGTGCGCGACGAGTCGAACGCCGACCTCGTGGTGCGCCCGATGGGCCATGTGTTCGGCCAGAATATTGCCCGGGTCGCGTTCAAGCGCAGCGCCTATCTGCGCAACTTCGTCTTCAAGTTCGCCGAGCTGCTGTCCGACCGGCTCGACCGCAACCTGATCGCCAAGGCCCTGAGCGGCCACCAACAAGACTACGAACTATGAGTACTGTGCTTTCCCCACGCACGCCCGAGATCACGACCAAGCTGCCCGCCGTCGGCACCACCATCTTCACGGTCATGTCGGCGCTGGCCGCCGAGAAGAATGCGGTCAATCTCGGGCAAGGCTTCCCGGATTTCCATTGCGATCCGAAGCTGCTCGAAGACGTCACGGCCGCCATGGCCGCCGRCCACAACCAGTACCCGCCGATGCCCGGCATTCCGGCACTGCGCGACGCCATTGCCGCCAAGATCGCGGCGCTCTACGGCCACAGCTACAGCGCGGCCACCGAGATCACCGTCACCGCGGGCGCCACGCAGGCCATCATCACCGCCATCCTGGCCATCGTGCGGCCCGGCGACGAAGTGATCGTGCTCGAGCCCTGCTACGACAGCTACGTGCCCAACATCGAGCTGGCCGGCGGCAGCGTGGTGCGCGTGCCGCTCACGCCCGGCACCTTCCGTCCCGACTTCGACAAGATCGCCGCCGCGCTGAGCCCGCGCACGCGCGCGATCATCGTCAACACGCCGCACAACCCGAGCGCCACGGTCTGGACCGAGGCCGAGATGCGCAAGCTCGAAGAACTGCTCGCGCCGACCGACGCGCTGGTGATCGCCGACGAGGTCTACGAACACATGGTCTTCGACAGTGCACGCCATGAAAGCGTGGCGCGCTTCCCGGGCCTTGCCGCGCGCAGCTTCATCGTCAGCAGCTTCGGCAAGACCTACCACGTGACCGGCTGGAAGGTCGGCTACGTGGCCGCGCCGGCGCCGCTGATGGCCGAGTTCCGCAAGGTGCACCAGTTCAACGTGTTCACCGTGAACACGCCGATGCAGCATGCGCTGGCGCAGTACATGGCCGAGCCCGGGCCGTACCTCGAGCTGCCGGCCTTCTACCAGCGCAAGCGCGACCTGTTCGCTGCCGGCCTGGCCGAGAAGACGCGCTTCAAGCTGCTGCGCAGCGAGGGCAGCTACTTCCAGTGCGTCGACATCTCGGCCGTGAGCGATCTCTCCGAAGCCGACTTCTGCCTCTGGCTCACCGGCGAGATCGGCGTGGCGGCGATTCCGCTGTCGGCGTTCTACGGCAACGGCTTCGACCAGCGCGTGGTGCGCTTCTGCTTCGCCAAGAAAGACGAGACGCTGGTCGCCGCGCTGGACCGGCTCGCCAGGCTCTGACGCCGGCAGTCAGGATTCCGGCGCCGGCATGACGATGAATCGACCGCGCTGGATCCTGCTGGCTCTGGCCGTCTCCTTCTTCGTCGTGGGCGTGGCCGACGCCTTCATTCCTCCGCTTCGGGGCAAGGACTACACCCCGCTCGACGTGGCCCATGCGTTCCTGATTTCGGCGCTTTGCTACGCGTGGTGCCGGGCCGACAGCCTGGCGCGCGGCGTGATCCCGCCCGGCCGCTCGGCGCTGCTCGCCGGAATCTTTCCGCTGCTGGGCATCCCGATCTATTTCTTCCGCTCGCGACCCTGGCGGCAGGCGCTGGTGTCCACGCTGTGGGCGGCGGGCTTCCTGGTCATGGGCCTCGTGCTCGCAGCCGCCGGCACCTTGCTGACCGAGCAACTGCAACTGCTCGCCTTGGGGTAGTGTTCCGGCCTTCCGGCGCACCGGCAAAGCGCCGACGCGCACGGTAGGACCTTCCTGACTGCCGAAGGGGCGGCTCTCCGGCGTTCTGCGCGTCCCGGGACGGTAAGCATCAAGGCTCGTTTCAACAAACGTCCCAGGAGCAAAACATGTCCCTCTCCTTCATTCTGCTGATCGTCCTGATCCTCCTGCTGATCGGCGCGTTGCCGAGTTGGGGATACAGCCGGAGCTGGGGCTATGGGCCCAGCGGCGGCCTCGGACTCGTGGTGCTGATCCTTGTGATTCTTGTGCTCATGGGCCGCATATAGCGCTCTGCGCAGCCCCTCCCGAAGAAGCCCGCACCGCCGCGGGCTTTTTCATGCCTGCAGCTGGGTCCAGGCCTTGTCCAGCCGCTTGACGCTCACCGGCTGCGGCGTGCGCAACCCCTGCGCGAAGAAGCTCACGCGAAGCTCCTCGAGCAGCCAGYGGAACTCGAGCATCCGATCGTCCACCACGCCTTTGCGCTCGGCCACCAGCCGCCAGTAGCGCTGCTCCTGCGGGCGCAGTTCGGCCAGCTTGGCGGTGTCGCGTGCGGGGTCCGCGCGCAGCTTGTCGAGGCGCAGCACGATGGCCTTGAGGTAGCGCGCAAAGTGCTGCAGCTGCGTCCACGGCGCATCGGCAATGAAGCGCTTGCCGACCAGCCGTTGCAGCTGCTGCGCGGCGTCCTGCACGGCTTCGGGCTGGATCTTCGTGTCCTTGATCTTGCGCGCCGCGGCGGCGTACTCGACGAGGATGGCCGATGCCAGGCGTGCCACTTCGTTGGCGATCAGCGTGAGCCGGCCGCGGCCCTCCTCCAGCCGGCGCTTGAAGGCGAACTCTTCGGTGGGCAGCGGCTCCTGCAGGAAGGCGCGGTCGATCGCCACGTCGACGATCTGCGTGCGCAGTTCCTCGGAGGTGCCGAGCGGCATGTAGGCCACGGCCATCTTCTGCAGGTCGGGGATGTTCTTCTCGAGGTACTTGAGCGCGTCCTTCAGCTGCAGCGCGAACAGGCGGCGCAGGCCGGCGCGATGCTTCGCGGCTGCCACGGCCGGCTCGTCGAACACTTCGATCGTCACCGCGTCGCCTTCGTCGCGCAGCGCCGGGAAGCCGATCAGCGACTGCGCGCCGCGCCGCACTTCCATCAGCTCCGGCAACTCGCCGAAGGTCCAGGCCGTGTAGCGCTGGCCCGCGGGCAAGGCGACGGCCGCCGGTTCGGCTGCCGCATTCTTCGCGGCCGCCTGCGGCTGTCCCTCCGCCGCTTTCTTCTCCGGAGACGCCTTGACGTTGAGCCCCGCCAGCGCCTGGAAGGCGCCCCGCGCCTGCGCGCCCAGCTCGGCCTTCAACGCGCCGAGGTTGCGGCCCATGCCCAGCTGGCGGCCGTGTTCGTCGATCACGCGCAGGTTCATGAACATGTGCGGCGGCAGCATGTCGAGCTTGAAATCGGCGCGCTTCACGTCGATGCTGGTCATGTCGCGCACACGCTTGAGCAACACGTCGGTCAGCGAGCCGGCGCCGAACAGCTCCGGCACGGAAAGGGCCTCGGCCAGCTTCGCCGCCGACTCGGGCAGCGGCACCAGCCGCGAACGCGGGCGCTGCGGCAGGCTCTTGAGCAGTGCCTGGATCTTGTCCTTGAGCATGCCGGTTACCAGCCACTCGCAGCGCTCCTCGCTCACCTGGTTGAGCACGAAAAGCGGCACGCTGACCGTCAGGCCGTCCTTCGGGTCGCCCGGCTCGTGCAGGTAGGTCGCGGCACAGTCCACGCCGCCAAGCCGCAGCGTGGCCGGGAACGACTGCGTCGTGATGCCGGCCGCCTGGTGGCGCATCAACTCGTCGCGCGTCAGGTACAGCAGGCGCGGCTGGTCCCTCGAAGTCTGGCGATACCAGTTCTCGAAGGTGATGCCGCTCGCCACATCGGCGGGCAACTGCGCGTCGTAGAAGGCGAAGATGAGTTCGTCGTCGACCAGCACGTCCTGCCGGCGCGACTTGTGCTCCAGCCCTTCGACCTCGCGCACCAGCTTGCGGTTGGCCACGAGGAACGGGAACTTGCTTTCCCACTGCCCGCCGACCAGCGCTTCGCGGATGAAGATCTCGCGCGCCGCCACCGGATCGACCTTGGTGAAGTCGACACGGCGCCCGCTGTAAACCACGAGGCCGTAGAGCGTTGCGCGCTCCAGCGCCGAAACCTGCGCGCCCTTCTTCTCCCAGTGCGGATCGAGCAACTGCTTCTTCAGCAGATGCCCTGCCACCTGTTCGAGCCACTGCGGCTCGATGTTGGCGATGCCGCGGCCGAAGAGGCGCGTGGTCTCGACCAGCTCGGCCGCGACGATCCAGCGGCCGGGCTTCTTCTTCAGGTGCGCACCGGGATGCTTGTAGAACTTGATGCCGCGGGCACCAAGGTAGGCCTCGTCGTCTTCGAGCTTCCAGCCGACGTTGCCGAGCAGACCGGCGAGCATCGACAGGTGCAGTGGCTCGTAGCCGGCAGGCTCGGCATTGATGCGCCACTTGTGCTCGGTGACCACCGTCAGCAGCTGCGAGTGGATGTCGCGCCATTCGCGCACGCGGCGGATGTTGATGAAGTTCTGGCGCAGCAGCTGCTCGTACTGCCGGTTGCTGAGCTTGTGGACGTCGCCATGGCCGCCGCGCGCGTCGGCGATCCATTTCCAGAGGCGCAGGTAGCCGCTGAACTCGCTCTTCTCGTCGTCGAACTTCGAATGCGACTGATCGGCCTGCTGCTGCGCATCCATCGGCCGGTCGCGCACGTCCTGCACGCTGAGCGCAGAGGCGATCACCAGCACCTCCTCGAGCGCGCCGCGCGTGCGGGCTTCGAGAATCATCCGGCCCACGCGCGGATCGAGCGGCAGCCTGGCCAGCTCGGCACCGGTGGCCGTGAGCTCGTTGGCGTCGTCGACCGCGCCGAGCTCGTTGAGCAGCTGGTAGCCGTCGGCAATCGCGCGCGGCGACGGCGCTTCCAGGAACGGGAAGCGCGACACGTCGCCCAGCCGCAGCGACTTCATGCGCAGGATCACGCCCGCCAGCGAGGAACGCAGGATTTCCGGATCGGTGAAGCGCGGACGGCCTTCGAAATCCTTCTCGTCGTAAAGCCGGATGCAGATGCCGTCGGCCACGCGCCCGCAACGGCCCGCGCGTTGGTTGGCCGCTGCCTGGCTGATCGGCTCGACCAGCAACTGCTCGACCTTGCTGCGGAAGCTGTAGCGCTTGACGCGCGCCGTGCCGATGTCGATCACATAGCGGGTGCCCGGCACGGTGAGCGAGGTTTCGGCCACGTTGGTGGCCAGCACGATGCGGCGGCCCGTGTGGCCGTCGAAGATGCGGTCCTGCTCCGCCGGCGAGAGCCGCGCAAAGAGCGGAAGCACCTCGGCATTGCGCATCAGCGGCTGGTGCGCCAAATGCCGCCGCAGGTGGTCTGCCGCCTCGCGGATCTCGCGCTCGCCAGGCAGGAAAACCAGGATATCTCCGGCGTGATGCGGATCGCGCCAGAGTTCGTCGACCGCATCGGYGATGGCGTCATTCAGGTCGTAGTCGCGCGACTCCTCGAAGGGGCGATAGCGCTGCTCGACCGGGAACATCCGGCCCGACACGTAGATGATCGGCGCCGGCCCCTTGGCCGAAGCAAAGTGCTGCGCGAAGCGGTCGGCGTCGATGGTCGCCGAGGTCACGATCACCTTCAGGTCGGGCCGGCGCGGCAGGATCTCGCGCAGGTAGCCCAGCAGGAAGTCGATGTTCAGCGAGCGCTCGTGGGCCTCGTCGATGATCAGCGTGTCGTAGGCCTTGAGCAGCGGATCGGTCTGCGTCTCGGCCAGCAAGATGCCGTCGGTCATCAGCTTGACCGAGGCGTCGCGCGAAAGCCTGTCCTGGAAGCGCACCTTGAAGCCGACCACATCGCCCAGCGGTGTCTTCAACTCCTCGGCGATGCGCTTGGCCACCGAGCTCGCGGCAATGCGTCGCGGCTGCGTGTGGCCGATCAGCCGGCCCTTGCCCGGTTCGGCATTGATCTTGCCGCGGCCGAGCGCCAGCGCGATCTTCGGCAACTGCGTGGTCTTGCCCGACCCGGTTTCGCCGCAAACGATCACGACCTGGTTCGCCGCGATGGCGGCCATGATTTCGTCGCGCCTGCCGGAAACAGGAAGCGATTCGGGAAACTCGATGCGCAAGGGGGCGGAGGGTGTCGTGGTCGTCAAGGGAAAGCAGTCGTCGGCAGCACGCGGCGGGCAAACCGTCGATTATCGGCGCGCACCGCAGCTGTTGCACAGCTTCCACAGTACGGCGCTCCGGTGCAGCGCGTGATGTAAATAGTCTTTACTCTACCGCAAGCCGCCGCTACGATCGCGTCCATGTCCTATCGCCCCGCCCCCTCCACCTTGCGCAGCCGCTGCGCAAGCCATGCGTTCCCAGCGCATGGCGGGGTCCGGTTGCCTCGCCCGGCCTGAAGCCCGCGCCACTTCTTTGAGTCGCGCGCTTCAGACACAGAAGCGCAGCAACCGACCCTTCACAGCGTCTGCCCGCCACGTCCTCATTGCGAGGAGGTGGCCGCTTTTCCGTACCTGTTTTTTTTAGAAGAATAATTTCCATGTCTACCGACATTCATTCCGAACTGCATGCCGAGCTGTCCGAGCGCACGAAGCACCTGCAGACCGTCGCCCAGTCGCTGAAGGCCGAGCTCTTCGGCATCGACGACATCATCGACCGCGTGATCGATTCGCTGCGCGCCTGGTATGTGCTGCCGCAGCTCATCAGCCGCCCGGTCATCGTCTGCCTCTGGGGCCTGACTGGCACCGGCAAGACGCAGCTGGTGCGCAGGCTCGCCCAGCACCTGGGCTTCTACGACCGCTTCATCGAAGTGCAGATGGACGGTTTCAGCCACGGCTCGGGCTATGGCAGCTCGGGCTCGATCTCGGCCATGCTGGCCCAGTCGGGCATTGCCGAGGGCACGCCGGGCATCCTGGTGCTCGATGAGTTCCAGCGCTTTCGCACGGTCGACAGCAACCGCAACGACGCCAAGGTCGAGCGCTACCAGGACGTGTGGGCGCTGCTGTCCGACGGCCGCCTGCCGCCGGCGCTCTCGATGCTCGGCGAGATCGAGTCCTCGCTCGCCTACGCCGAGTACGAGCAGGACCGTGACGGCCCCGCCGACAAGAAGAAGCTCAAGAAGCGCAAGCTGCACCTCTCGCCGTGGGAGGCGCGCGAGGTCAAGCGCTGCCTGAAGCTGCCCGACACCCTGCTGCAGATCATGACCTGGAAGCCCTCCGAGGTGCATGCGCGCCTGCGCGCCTTCCGCGACACGCAGCAGGGCTGGGAAACCGACTACAGCAAGCTGCTGGTGTTCGTCTCGGGCAACCTCGACGAGATGTACACCGAGACGGCCCAGCGCGTGGAAGACTGCGACACCGATGCCGACATCTTCCACGCGCTGACGAAGAAGCTTTCGGTCATCGACGTCAAGAAAGCGCTGGCCGAACGCTTCCGCCCCGAGCAGATCGCGCGACTGGGCAACACCCACGTGATCTACCCCTCGTTCAACCGCGCGACCTACGTGCAGCTGATCCTGTCGATCTGCGACCGCTACGTGGGCGAGATCCAGGAAAGCTCCGGCGTGCGCTTCGTGCTCGACGCCACGGTGTACGAGCAGATCTATGCCAACGCCGTGTTCCCGGCCCAGGGCACGCGCCCGCTGTTCTCGTCGATCCACGCGATCCTGAGCGCGTCGCTGGTCAACGCGGCGCTCTGGGCGCTGGAGCGCGGCGCCGACGGTGCCGAGCCGGTGTGGCTCACGCTCGATGCGAGCGTGCCCTGCATCGTGGCGAAGTACCGCAAGGCGCGCCGCCAGTTCCCGGTGGCGCTGGAGCTCAGCCGCCTCAAGCAACGCTCGAGCGAAGACTTTCGCGCCCTGCTCGCCGTGCACGAGGCGGGCCACGGCGTTGTCTACAGCGTGCTCTTCGGCCGCGCGCCGCAAGAGATCAAGATCAACGTGGCCTCGTTCGAAGGCGGCTACAACAGCTACGAGCAACGCAAGGCCTGGTCGAAGGAGAATCTGCGCGACCGCATCTGCGTGAGCCTCGCGGGCCGTGCCGCCGAACAGCTGGTGTTCGGCGACCAGGCCAGCACCTCGGGCGCCTCGCAGGACTTCCTGCAGGCCACCTCCTATGCGGCGCAGTACGTGCGCCACTTCGCCTTCGGCACGCGCCTGAGCCGCACCGACATCACGAACGACTCGGAGGTCAACCTGAACACGGACGTCGACGCGACCAACCCGGAAATCGAGGCCCTGCTGGCGCAGGAGCATGCGCGCGCCCGCGCCCTGCTCGAAACGCACACCACGTCGCTGATGGCGGTGGTCGATGCGCTGATGCGCGAAGGCTCGATCGCCCCGGCCGAACTGGCCGCCATGCTCGACCTGCCCGCCACCCCGGCCGGCGAGTCGACCGACGCCTACGCGGCGCTGCTCGCCACCTTCCGCGCCCGCAAGGCGGACCTGCTGCACGCGGCTCCCGACCGCGGTGGCGGAGCGGGTCTGGCCGCCAGTGCAGCCCGCGTGCTGCGCGCAATGGCCTGACCCGTACGAAAAGCCCTCCAAGAATGCACAATCACGCCCCATGTCCACCGTCTTCAATTTCACCTTCGTGCCCTGGTTCCGCTCGGTCGCGCCTTACATCCACACGCACCGCGGTAAGACTTTCGTGGTCGGGCTGGCGGGCGAGGCGATTGCGGCCGGCAAGCTCCAGAACATTGCGCAAGACCTGGCGCTGATCCAGAGCATGGGCGTCAAGATCGTGCTGGTGCACGGCTTCCGTCCGCAGGTCAACGAGCAGCTCGCGGCCAAGGGCCACGAGGCGCGCTATTCGCACGGCATCCGCATCACCGACGAGGTGGCGCTCGACTCCGCGCAGGAAGCCGCCGGCCAACTGCGCTACGAGATCGAGGCCGCATTCAGCCAGGGCCTGCCGAACACGCCGATGGCGGGTTCGACGGTGCGGGTGATTTCGGGCAACTTCATCACAGCCCGCCCCGTGGGCGTGGTCGACGGGGTCGACTTCAAGCATTCAGGCCTGGTGCGCAAGGTCGATGCGGCCGGCATCCGCCGCACGCTCGATTTCGGCGCCATGGTGCTCATGTCGCCCTTCGGCTTCTCGCCCACCGGCGAGGCCTTCAACCTGACGATGGAAGAGGTCGCCACCAGCGTCGCCATCTCCATCCAGGCCGACAAGCTGATCTTCCTGACCGAGATTCCGGGCATCCGCATGGACAGCGAGCTGCCAGAAAGCGAAGACAACCCGATCGACACCGAGCTGCCGCTCGACGCCGCCGAAAAGCTGCTTGCCTCGCTGCCGCCGGCGCAAAAGCCCACCGACACGGCCTTCTACCTGCAGCACTGCGTCAAGGCCTGCAAGGGCGGCGTGGAGCGCAACCACATCCTGCCGTTCGCGCTCGACGGCTCGCTGCTGCTCGAGGTGTACGTGCACGACGGCGTGGGCACCATGGTGATCGACGAGAAGCTCGAAAGCCTGCGCGAAGCCACGGTGGACGACATCGGCGGCATCCTGCAGCTGATCGAGCCCTTCGAGCGCGACGGCACGCTGGTCAAGCGCGACCGCACCGAGATCGAGCGCGACGTGGGCCACTACACGGTGATCGAGCACGACGGCGTGATCTTCGGCTGCGCGGCGCTCTACCCGTACCCCGAGGCGAAGACCGCCGAAATGGCCGCGCTGACCGTGTCGCCGCAATCGCAGTCGCAGGGCGACGGCGAACGCATCCTCAAGCGCATCGAGCACCGCGCCAAGGCCATGGGCCTGGAAAGCATCTTCGTGCTCACCACGCGCACCATGCACTGGTTCCTCAAGCGCGGCTTCCAGCAGGTCAACCCCGACTGGCTGCCCGAGGCTCGCAAGCGCAAGTACAACTGGGACCGCAAGAGCATGGTCCTGGTCAAGAAGATCTAGAACCCTGAAGGAAGACACCACGATGACGCTCGCCACCGCCCTGCTGTTCTCCATCGTGGCCTTCGCGGCCATTGCCACGCCCGGCCCCACCGTGCTGCTGGCGCTCAGCAACGGCTCGCGCCACGGCGTGCGGCGCGCCCTGCCGGGCATGCTCGGCGCGGTGCTGTCGGATTTCGTGCTCGTCGGCGCCGTGGCGCTCGGGCTCGGTGCGCTGCTGGCGGCGTCGGAGTTCTGGTTCTCGATGCTGAAATGGGTCGGCGCGGTCTATCTCGCGTGGCTCGGATTGCGCATGCTGCGCTCCCAGGGCGGCTTCCACCTGCCGACCGCCGATGCCGCGCCGTCGGTGACGGCGGGCGAAAGCCGGCGCATCTTCTTCAAGTCCTTCCTGGTGGCCGTGACCAACCCCAAGGGCTACATCTTCTGCTCGGCGCTGCTGCCGCAGTTCATCGACCCCTCGGCCGCCCAGGCGCCGCAGTACCTGATCATTGCGCTGATCTTCGCCGGCCTGGACATGACCGTGATGCTGGGCTACGCCTTCGTCGGCGCCCGCGCGATCCGGCTGCTGACGGTGTCGGCCACACGCTGGATCGACCGCGCCTGCGGCGGCATGCTGCTGGCACTGGCCGGATCGCTCGCCTTCTACCGGCGCAGCGCTGCCAGCGCCGTCTGACGCGCCCGACCGCTGTCCTCAGGCAGCGGCAAAAACCCCCACGATGTTCCCCCGGAGCCCAGCGGGCTCCGATGACTTCTCGGCAAGCCGGACCACGGCTTGCCTGCGCTGTTTTTTTAACGAAAGAAAAGAAAGAATGAAGTACCAGACCTTTTTGGGAGCCACCCTCATCGCCGTTTCGGCATTCGTCGCCGGCTGCGGCGACAAGGCGGACAAGGCCTCGCAGGCCCAGCCTCCGGTCAAGGCCGAACAGGCCGGCAACGCGCAGCAGCTCGTCGAGAAATACAACATCTACGTCGACGTCTCGAACAACCTGCGCACTTCGTTCCAGGAAGCGCGCGAGAGCTACGTGCAGAGCCAGGTGCCGCTGCTCCAGGGCAAGGCGCCGCTGACCAGCCTGCGCATCCAGAACGACATCCTCGTCGACCGGTCGGCCAAGAAGCTGGACACGGCGGTCGCCATCGACGCGCCGCTGCCCGAGATCGACGAATCGGCCAAGGCGTTTTCCGCCGCCCTCAAGGTGCTGTCGCCCCTGAGCCGCGAGTTGAACGACTACGCCAATTCCAAGGGCTATCTCGCCGACAACGGCGACAAGGCACGCCAGATGAGCAAGGACTACCTGGCCGCGCTCACCGCGGTCGCGCAGGCCGAAGCGGCGTTCGACAAGGGCCTGAGCGCCCGCGACCAGGCGCTGACCAAGGAGGCCTTCGAGAAGGCGCCGAAGGACACCGCTGCCTACTACCGCGCCGGCCTCATCTATCACGGCAAGGTCAACCACGCCGACGCCGGCGCGCTGTTCGAGGCGCCCAACGATCCGAAGGCGCTGGCGGCCTTCGAAGCGTCGCTGGCGCTGGTGGCCGACTCGGCCGCAGGCTGGAGCAAGAAGATCGCCGAGCAGACGGCCCAAAGCGGCAAGAGCTGCAGCGGCGGCATGCTGCAGATCAACGAGTTCATCGGCCAGTCGCGCTCGATGGTCAAGGACATCAAGGACGGCGTGTTCAACCGCAAGGAGACCGGCGCGATGGCCCGGATGCCCGCGCACATGCAAAGCTCCAGCATCGTCAACTCGGCCAACCGCTACAACCGGAACTTCGCCAACATGATCGGCCAGTTCAACCATCCGCTCTGCTGAGGAAGCTCAGGCCGCGATGTCGACCACGATGCGGCCCTGGGCCTTGCCCCGTTCGACCGCTTCGTGGGCGGACGTGGCTTCGCCCAGCGTGAAGCGGCGCGCGTCCATCAGCGGCACGAGCTGCCCGGTTTCGGCCAGCCGGGTCGCCGCTTCCAGGATCTCGCCGTGGTGCGCACGGCCCCGCCCCATGATCATCGGCATCAGCGTGAACACGCCCGAATAGGTCGCGGCGCGGAACGACAGGGGCGCCAGCTTGTGGGTGCCCCAACCCAGGCAGCTGACGACGTGGCCGCCGTAGCGGCGGGCGGCGGCGAACGAGGCGTCGAGCACCGCACCGCCGACCGTGTCGTAGACCACGTCGAAGCCCTCGCCGGCCGTGTGCTGCGCTACATAGGCATCGACCGATGTCGTCGTGAAGTCGATCGGCGTTGCGCCGAATCGCCGGATGGTCTCGGCCTGCTCCGGCGCGCCGGTCGCGAACACCCTGGCGCCCAGCGAACGCGCCAGCTGCACCGCCATGTGGCCGACGCCGCCTGCGCCGCCGTGCACCAGCACCGTCTGCCCGGCCTGCGTCTTCGCGCGGTCCACGAGCCCTTCGTAGGCCGTGATGAACACCAGCGGAATCCCCGCCGCCTCGCGCATGCCGAGGTTGTGCGGCTTGAGCGCAACCAGGTCGGCATCGACGGCCGCGTACTCGGCCAGCGTGCCCTGCAGGCCGCCGATGCCGCCGGCCATGCCGTAGACCTCGTCGCCGCGCTTGAACTTCGTCACGCCTGAGCCGACCGCCTCGACCACACCGGCCAGGTCCATGCCGAGCACCGACGGCAGCGGCTGCTGCGCGTGCGCGGCCTGCCCTGCGCGGATCTTGGTGTCGAGCGGGTTCACGCCGCTGGTGTGGATGCGGACCAGCACCTCGCCGCGGCCGGCCACGGGACGCGTGAGTTCGGCACTGCGAAAGGGCTGGCCGGCGGTGTCGAGCACGGCGGCACGCATGGTCGAAGAAGAGGCTGTCATCGGGAAATCCTTGAAGTTGCGAATGAGTGGATCGATTGTTCGATCAACACAACTGCAAGTAAATTGACAGAAATGCAGGTTTATCATTCATAAATGAATGACACCCCCATGGAATGGAGCGACGTCAAGGTTTTCCTGGCGGTCGCCCGCACCGGCACGCTGATGGCCGCAGCCCGGCAGACCGGCCTGTCGCAGCCGACCATGGGCCGACGGCTGAAGGCGCTCGAAGCGAGCCTGTCGCTCGCCCTGTTCCAGCGCACCAGCGACGGCTTCGTGCTCACGGCCGAAGGCGAATCGGTGCTCGGCCATGCCGAACGCATGGAGGAACAGGCACTCGCCTTCCAGCGCGAACTCGAAGGCCGCGAGCAGCGGCTGGAAGGCGCGTTGCGCGTGTCGTCCTCGGACTGGTTCGGCGTGTACGTGCTCTCGCCGATGCTGGCGGGGTTCATTCGCCAGCACCCCGGCGTCAGCGTCGAGCTGCTGACCGACGCGCGCCTGCTGAACCTTGCGCGGCGCGAAGCCGATCTCGTGTTCCGCATCCAGCCGTTCGACGAGCCCTACATCCTCCAGCGCAAGCTGATGTACATGGACTACGCCGTGTTCGGGGCAGCCGGCCAGAAAGCGCCGAAGGCCGGCGACGGCGCGGGCAGCGCGCTCGTCACGCTGGACACTGCGTACCGCGACTTCCCAGACGCCGTCTGGCTGCGCCGCATGCTGCCCAATGCCCGTGTCGCATTCGCCAGCAACAACCGCGAGGTGCAGGCTCGGCTTTGCGCCGCGGGTACCGGCTTGGCCGTATTGCCCGTGGCGCTCGGCGACCAGACCCCCGGCCTGCAGCGCATCGACCTCGGCGAAGCGCCGCCCGGCCGCGACGTCTGGCTCGGCTACCACCGCGACCTGCGGCG
The DNA here is from genome assembly GCF_056402375.1 of Variovorax sp. P4_B10. Classification (NCBI taxonomy): domain Bacteria; kingdom Pseudomonadati; phylum Pseudomonadota; class Betaproteobacteria; order Burkholderiales; family Comamonadaceae; genus Variovorax; species Variovorax sp. P4_B10. Next base: position 16,784 of record NZ_JBFUHN010000070.1, read on the forward strand.
ACTGGCGCGACTGCGGGCGCTGATCGACTGCACGATCGAGACCCTGGCGTCGTGAAGCCGACATCCCGTCGCCGATAATCCCGGGCATGAACCCCTTGCTTTCCAGGTTGCAGCCCTACCCCTTCGAGCGGCTGAAGCAACTGTTCGCGGGCGTCACGCCCAGCCCCGAATTCCCCGCCATCAGCCTGGGCATCGGCGAACCGAAGCACGCGACGCCGGCGTTCATCAAGGACGCCCTGAGCGCCAGCCTCGGCGCGCTGGCCGCGTACCCCGCCACCGCCGGCGACCTGAAGCTGCGCACCGCCTTCACCGACTGGCTCCACCGCCGCTACAGCCTGAAGCTCGACCCCGCCACGCAAGTGCTGCCGGTCAACGGCTCGCGCGAGGCCCTGTTCTCGCTTGCGCAGACCGTGGTCGACGCCACCGCCTCGCCCCAGGCGGTGGTGGTGTCGCCCAACCCGTTCTATCAGATCTACGAAGGCGCGGCCCTGCTCTCGGGCGCCGAGCCGTACTACGTGCCGAGCGTGCCCGCGCGCAACTTCGCGGTCGCCTGGGACACCGTGCCGGACGAGATCTGGGCCCGCACGCAGCTCGTGTTCGTCTGCTCGCCGGGCAACCCCACCGGCGCCGTGATGGCACTGGACGAATGGAAGAAGCTCTTTGCGCTCTCCGACCGCCACGGCTTCGTGATCGCGGCCGACGAGTGCTACAGCGAGATCTACTTCCGCGACGAGCCCCCGCTGAGCGGCCTCGAAGCGTCCGTGCAGCTCGGCCGCCCCGACTTCAGGAACCTGATCGCCCTGACTTCGCTGTCCAAGCGCAGCAACGTGCCCGGCCTGCGCAGCGGCTTCGTCGCGGGCGATGCGGCCATCCTCAAGAAATTCCTGCTCTACCGCACCTACCACGGCAGCGCCATGAGCGGCAGCGTGGCGGCGGCCAGCATCGCGGCCTGGGGCGACGAGTCGCACGTCGTCGACAACCGCGCCCAGTACCGCGCCAAGTTCGCAGCCGTCACGCCGCTGCTCGAGCCGGTGCTCGACGTGCGCCTGCCCGACGCCAGTTTCTACCTCTGGGCCGGCGTGCCCGAAGTGTGGGCTGGCGACGACGAAGCCTTCGCCCGCGCGCTCTACGCTCAATACAATGTGACGGTTCTGCCCGGGAGCTATCTGGCGCGCGACACGGCACACAGCGCCAACCCCGGCCGGGGCCGCATTCGCATGGCCCTGGTGGCCGAAACGGCCGAGTGCGTGGAAGCCGCCGGGCGCATCGTCCGCTTCGTCAAGGACGGCCGGCGCTGAACCCACCGTCGCATACCACCCTGGCTTCCATTTTTCACCCGAGACTTTCTCCATGACCCAGCAACTGCAACAAATCATCGACGCCGCGTGGGAAGACCGCGCCAACATCTMGCCCGCCGCCGCCCCGGCCGAAGTGCGCGATGCCGTCGAACACGTGATCACCGAGCTCAACAACGGCCAGTTGCGCGTCGCCACCCGCGAGAGCGTCGGCCAGTGGACGGTGCACCAGTGGATCAAGAAGGCCGTGCTGCTGTCGTTCCGCCTGAAGGACAACGAGCAGATGCAGGCCGGCTCGCTCGGCTTCTACGACAAGGTGCCGACCAAGTTCTCGCACCTGTCGGCCGGCGAGCTGAAGGAATCGGGCGTGCGCATCGTGCCGCCGGCCGTGGCCCGCCGCGGCAGCTACATCGCCAAGGGCGCGATCCTGATGCCCTCGTACGTGAACATCGGCGCCTACGTGGGCGAAGGCACCATGGTCGACACCTGGGCCACCGTGGGTTCGTGCGCACAGATCGGCGCCAACGTGCACCTCTCGGGCGGCGTCGGCATCGGCGGCGTGCTCGAGCCGCTGCAGGCCGGCCCGACCATCATCGAAGACAACTGCTTCATCGGTGCACGCTCGGAAGTGGTCGAAGGCGTGGTGATCGAGGAGAACTCGGTGCTCGGCATGGGCGTGTACATCGGCCAGAGCACCCCGATCTTCAACCGGGACACCGGAGAGACTTTCTACGGCCGCGTGCCGTCCGGCAGCGTCGTCATCAGCGGCAACCTGCCCAAGAAGACCAAGTCGGGCCAGGACTACAGCACCTACGCCGCGATCATCGTCAAGACCGTCGATGCGCAAACGCGTTCCAAGACCAGCCTGAACGACCTGCTGCGCGACTGATCCTGCTTCCTTCCCCTTAGAAAACAACAGCACCCGAGGAGAGAGACCGATGAACATGATGGAGCGAATTCTTCGTTTGATGGCCGAGCGCAAGGCCTCCGACATCTACCTCTCGGCCCACTCTCCGGTGATGATCCGCATCAACGGCGTCTGCGTGCCGATCAATGCGCAGATCCTGCCTCCGACCGCACCGCTCGCGCTGCTGTCCGAGGTAGTGCCCGAAGCCCGCATCCAGGAGCTGGAGAGCACGGGCGAACTGAACATGGCCGTCGCCCTCGAAGGCGCCGGCAACTACCGCATCAGCGCCATGCGCCAGCGCGGCACCTATGCGGTGGTGGTGCGGCACATCGCCTCGACCATTCCGAGCTTTGCCGACCTGAACCTGCCCGACATCCTGAAGACGCTCATCATGGACAAGCGCGGGCTGATCCTGATGGTCGGCGCGACCGGCGCGGGCAAGACCACCACGCTCGCCTCGATGCTCGACTACCGCAACGAGAACGCCAGCGGCCACATCCTCACGGTCGAGGAGCCGATCGAGTTCACCTACACCAACAAGAAATCGCTGGTGAACCAGCGCGACGTGGGCAGCGACACCACGTCGCTGCACACCGCGCTCAAGAACGCGCTGCGCCAGGCGCCCGACGTGATCCAGATCGGCGAAATCCGCGACCGCGACACCATGACGGCCGCCATTGCCTACGCGCAGTCGGGCCACCTGTGCGTGGCCACGCTGCACGCCAACAACAGCTACCGCGCGCTGAACCGCATCCTGAGCTTCTTCCCGGTCGAAGTGCGCCCCACGCTGCTGGGCGACCTGGGCGGCGCGCTGCGCGCCATCGTGTCGCAGCGCCTGCTGCGCACGCCGGCCGGCGCGCGCGTGYCTGCACTCGAAGTCATGCTCAACACCGCACTGGTGGCCGATCTGATCGAAAAGGGCGACTTCTCCGCCGTCAAGGAGGCCATGGAGCAATCGATGGCCGAAGGCTCGCAGACCTTCGAGGAAGACATCGCCCGCCTCATCATCGAAGAGCGCGTGACGCGCGAAGAGGGGCTGTCCCACTCCGACTCGCCCACCAACCTGCTGTGGCGCCTGCAGAACCGCGCCGCCCCCAAACAGCAGATCGACGACCGCAACCTCACGGACCAGGTCGACGAACCCACTTTTACCGACATCACGCTCGACGTGAAGTTCTGAACGAAGCCTTTTCCCGATGTCCCGTACGCTCCAGCTCGCCGAACAACTCATCTCGCGCCCCTCCGTCACCCCCGACGATGCGGGCTGCCAACAGATCCTCGGCGAACGGCTGGTGCAACTGGGCTTCGCGCTCGAGACCATCGAGAGCGGCCCCGCAGACTTTCGCGTGACCAACCTGTGGGCGGTGCGCCGCCCGGCCAACGCCGCGGCGAGCAAGACGCTGGTGTTTGCCGGCCACACCGACGTGGTGCCCACCGGCCCCGTCGAGCAATGGACCAGCCACCCGTTCACGCCCACGCACCGCGGCGGCAAGCTCTATGGCCGCGGCGCCTGCGACATGAAGACCTCGGTCGCCGCCTTCGTCGTGTCCATCGAGGAATTCCTGCAGGCCACGCCCGACCCGAAGCTCACGCTGGCCCTGCTGCTCACCAGCGATGAAGAAGGCCCTGCCGTCGATGGCACCGTTGTCGTCTGCAACACGCTGGCCGCGCGTGGCGAGGTGCTCGACTACTGCATCGTCGGCGAGCCCACGGCGGTGGAGCGCTGCGGCGACATGATCAAGAACGGCCGCCGCGGCACCATGAGCGGCAAGCTCACGGTCCAGGGCGTGCAGGGCCACATCGCCTACCCGCACCTCGCGAAGAACCCGGTGCACGCGGTGGCGCCCGCGCTGGCCGAGCTGGTGGCCCTCAACACGGCCGGCGGCTGGGATGCGGGCAACGCCTGGTTCCAGCCCACGAGCTGGCAGATCAGCAATTTCCACGCGGGCACCGGCGCGAGCAACGTGATTCCGGGCAATGCGGTGATCGACTTCAACTTCCGCTTCTCGACCGAGTCGACGCCCGAATCGCTGCAGCAGCGCGTGCACGCCGTGCTCGATGCCCATGGCGTCGACTACACGCTCGCCTGGACCATTGGCGGCCTGCCCTTCCTGACCACGCCCGGCGAGCTCGTCACGGCGGTGCAGGCGGCGATTGCCGATGAAACCGGCATCGCCACCGAGCTCTCGACCAGCGGCGGCACCAGCGATGCGCGCTTCATCGCCAAGATCTGCAAGCAGGTGGTCGAGCTCGGCCCGGTCAACGCCAGCATCCACAAGATCGACGAGCACATCGACGTCGCCGAGATCGAGACGCTGAAGAACATCTACAGGCGCACGCTGGACCGGCTCGAAGCCTCGCTCGCCCGATGAGCACGGTCATCGAACTGATCGAAGCCAGCGCCAAGCGGCTGGAAGAGGCCGGTGTCGCCTTCGGCCACGGTACCGTCAACGCCTTCGACGAAGCCGCCTGGCTGGTGCTCTGGCGCCTGAAGCTGCCGCTGGACGACCTCGATGCGGTGGCCGACACCGCCGTCTCTCCGGCCGATGCCGGCAAGGTGGCCGCGCTGCTCGACGAACGCATCGCCACGCGCAAGCCTGCCGCCTACCTCACCAAAGAGGCGTGGCTGCAAGGCGTGCCCTTCTACGTGGACGAGCGCGCCATCGTGCCGCGCAGCTTCATTGCCGAGCTGATCGCCGATGGCAGCATCGACTACTGGCTCGGCGAGCACACGCAGCGCGTGCTCGACCTGTGCACCGGCAACGGCAGCCTGGCCGTCATCGCGGCCCTGACCTACCCGGACGTGACGGTGGACGCCGCCGACCTGTCTGCCGAGGCCCTCGAAGTGGCCGCGATCAACGTCACCCGCCATGAACTCGACGCGCGCGTCACGCTGATCCAATCCGATGGCCTGGCCAACGTGCCCGGCCCGTACGACCTGGTGCTGTGCAACCCGCCCTACGTGAACAGCGCCAGCATGGCCGCCCTGCCCGCCGAATACCTTGCAGAACCCGAACTGGCGCTCGCAGGCGGTGCCGACGGCATGGATTTCATCCGCCAGTTGTTCGCCGACGCGCCCTCGCGCATGAGCGACCAGGCAGTGCTGGTGCTGGAAATCGGCAACGAGCGCGATTATTTCGAGGCCGCGTTTCCGCAGCTCGAGGTGGTGTGGCTCGAAACCTCCGCGGGCGAGGACCAGGTCTTGCTCGTGACCCGGACCGCCTTGCTGGCCGGCGCCGGCACGCGTTAGCTGCGCCCGCCCAAGCCCCTTTCAGCCGCTTTGTCGCAGCCCCGGCTGCGGCCTCCTCTTTATCGGGTGATGTCCCCATTTGCCCCTTCGCGCCAGGCCGCCCGGGGCTGGACGGGATAATCGCCCCTACGGTTCCTATTTCATGATTACTCTCAAAAACGTCATTCTTCGCCGCAGCGCCAAGAAACTGCTCGACGGCGCCACCGTCACCATCAACCCCGGTGAAAAGGTCGGCCTCGTCGGGCGCAACGGCGCCGGCAAGTCGACGCTGTTCGCGCTCTTCAACGGCTCGCTGCACGAAGACGGCGGCGACTTCTACGTGCCCAAGCAATGGCGCATGGCGCAGGTCGCGCAGGACATGCCCGAAACCGAGGACTCGGCCACCGACTTCGTGGTCGGCGGCGACACCCGGCTGGCCGAGTTGCGCGCCACGCTGGCGGCCATCGAGGCCGCCTACGCCGAGAACCCCGACGACGCCGACATCGGCATGGAGCTGGCCCACGCCTACACCGATCTCGCCGATGCCGGCGAGCACGATGCCGTGCCGCGCGCGCAGGCGCTGATCCTCGGGCTGGGCTTCAAGTCGCACGAGCTCGACGGCCCCGTCAACAGCTTCTCGGGCGGCTGGCGCATGCGCCTGCAGTTGGCCCGCGCGCTGATGTGCCCGAGCGACCTGCTGCTGCTCGACGAACCCACCAACCACCTGGACCTGGACGCCCTGGTCTGGCTCGAAGCCTGGCTGCAGAAGTACGCCGGCACCATGATCGTCATCAGCCACGACCGCGAGTTCCTCGACGCCGTGACCGACGTCACCCTGCACATCGCCAATGCCCAGCTCACGCGCTACGGCGGCAACTACAGCAAGTTCGAAGAGATGCGCGCGCTGCAGATGGAGCAGCAGCAGGTCGCCTTCTCCAAGCAGCAGGACAAGATCGCCCACCTGCAGAAGTTCATCGACCGCTTCAAGGCCAAGGCCAGCAAGGCCAAGCAGGCGCAGAGCCGCGTGAAGGCGCTGGAGCGCATGGAAAAGGTCGCGCCGCTGCTGGCCGAGGCCGACTTCACCTTCGAGTTCAAGGAGCCGGGCAACATCCCGAACCCGATGCTCTCGATCGCCAACGCGAGCTTCGGCTACGAGATCGAGGACGCCGAGCCCAAGACCATCCTGCGCGGCGTGAGCCGCTCGGTGCTGGCGGGCCAGCGCATCGGCATCCTGGGCGCCAACGGCCAGGGCAAGTCGACGCTGGTGAAGACCATTGCACGCGAAATGGGCGCGCTGGCCGGCGAAGTCACCGAGGGCAAGGGCCTCAACATCGGCTACTTCGCGCAGCAGGAACTCGACGTGCTGCGCCCGCAGGACAACCCGCTCGAACACATGGTGCGCATGGCCCGCGAGCTGGGCAGCGCCGTCAAGGAAAGCACCGGCGAGCAGGCGCTGCGCGGCTTCCTCGGCAGCTTCAACTTCAGCGGCGACATGGTGAAGCAGCCCGTGGGCACCATGAGCGGCGGCGAAAAAGCCCGCCTTGTGCTCGCGATGATGGTCTGGCAGCGCCCCAACCTGCTGCTGCTGGACGAGCCCACCAACCACCTGGACCTCGCCACCCGCGAGGCCCTGGCCGTGGCGCTCAACGAGTTCGAAGGCACGCTGATGCTGGTGAGCCACGACCGTGCGCTGCTGCGCTCGGTGTGCGACGAGTTCTGGCTCGTGGGCCGCGGCGTCGTCACCGACTTCGACGGCGACCTCGACGACTACCAGCGCTACCTGCTCGACGAAGCCAAGCGGCTGCGCGAAGAGGCCAAGATCGCGGTGCGCGAAGCGGAGAGCGCGATGGCGGCGGCAGCGGCAACCCCGGCGAAGGCAAGCGGAGCCCAGGACCGCCAGCAGCGCAGCGACCAGGCCAAGCCGATCAAGCGCGAGATCGCCCAGATCGACGAACGCCTGGCCGCAGCCGGCACCGAGCGTGCCGCGCTCGAGGCGCGCCTGGCACAACCGCTCCCGCCGGCCGAGATTGCCGATGCCGGCAAGCGGCTGAAATCACTCAACGACGAAATCGGCCGGCTCGAAGAGCGCTGGCTGGCCCTCTCGGACCAGCTGGAGGCCCTCGCGGCCTAGGCCGACAAAGGGAAGGGGCACCGCCATGCCATCTGCCATCGAACTGGCCCGGGGCGACGAAAAGCTGATCGCGGCCATCCGCCGCAGCCGGCGCCTGATCGGCCGCAAGGCCCTGATGGCAGCGGCCGCCAGTGCCGTGCCCCTGCCCGGCATCGACTGGGCGGCCGATGCCGCCCTGCTCTCGCGGCTGGTGCCGCAGATCAGCGCCGAGTTCGGGCTCTCGGTCACCCAGGTCGAGCGGCTCGCGCCCTACCAGCGCGAGCGCATCCAGAAGGCCGCGACCACGGTGGGCGCACTGCTGGTCGGCCGGCTCGTCACCCGCGACCTGCTGATCAGGCTTGCCAAGCACGCCGGCGTACGCCTGACCGCCAAGCAAGCCACCAAGTACGTCCCCATTGCCGGCCAGATCGTGTCCGCCATGCTGGGCTACGCAGCCCTTCGTGCACTGGGCGAGCAGCACATCAAGGACTGCGTGCGCGTCAGCGCTGCACTCGCTCTAGCGCCTCCCGCAGCGCACGTGCACGCCTGAGCGCGGCATCGTCGAACAATGTCACGGCCAGTTGCGCCGCGCCGATCAGTCCGAAAAACGCGATGCCGGCGATGGCGTGGTCGCCGGCCAGCGCCCCGTAGAAAAGCGCCGCTGCAGACAGCAGCGCCAGCAGCACGCAAAGCGCGCGGTCGAGCCACAGGCCCGACGATGATGGCCTGCGCACAGACGATCAGTCGTTGTGGCCGGGCGAGCGGCTGCAGGGCGGCGCCGGCTGGATCGCCTCCTCTCTCACCCGTTGCTCGTRGGCGGCCAGCAGCGCGACGTAGTGGCGCGACATCACATCGCCCACCCGTCCCAGGCCGATCTTGCTGATCGTCGGCTGCGGAATTCCGGTTCGTTCCTGGATCTGCTTTTGCGTCAGCCCCATGGCTCTCAGCGCCAGCACCAACTCGCGTGGTTTCATGGCAGTTACTCCCTTTTTTTAATATTTTAGAGTCCAAAAGGAATATTCATCTGCGCTTGAATCTCCACTCCATGGAGACTATTGCCAAGCGCGCGCTCGCCGCCCGTAAATTCGCCAAGATGACCCAGAAGCAGGCCGAGGCCGCTTCCGGCGTCAAGCAGTCGAGCATCTCGAAAATCGAACGTGGGGACACCAGCCGCACCCTGAGCCTGCTTGCTCTGGCGCGCGTCTATCGCGCCGATCCCAATTGGCTCGACACCGGCGACGGCCCGGCGCCGTGGGACCCCGTGCAGATCCGCCCGGCGCGCAACAACGCGAACGAGCCCCCGGCGCCCTACAGGGTCACACGCACGCCGCCGGCGGGGCCCTCGTTCGAGCCCCAGACGCCCGACACCGTGCCCTTGATCACATGGACGCAGGCCGCGGTCTGGAACAACGCCGCGCGGCAGCAGATCGAGGCCGACCGCTGGCTTCCCTGCATCGCCCACCACAACCCCGACAGCACCTACGCATTGCGCGTGCGCGGCGACAGCATGACCGCGCCCAGCGGCCACATGAAAAGCTACCCCGCGGAATCGATCGTCTTCGTCGATACGCAACAGGCGACGCCCACGGATGGCCAGCGCATCATCGCCCGGCTCACCGACAGCGGCGAAGTCACTTTCAAGGTCTTCAAGGAAGAGGATGGCCGCCGCTGGCTGCTGCCGCTCAACCCCAAGCACGAGCCGATCCGCATCGCCTTCACCGTGCTCGGCATCGTCATCGGGAAGTGGGAAGACGAGGACTGAGCACGCAGGTCAGGTTGTGTGCAGGTTCGAGACGCATAGTCGGGGCTCTCCCGTGGCCTGCACCTCTCTGATCCTCCCTCCTCCAGCAGGTCACCTTCCAGCCCGCCTTGTGCGGGCTGTTTTTTTGGGGCGTCGCGCGGTGTAGGCTGCAGCGCACGCCCGAACGGGCGCCGAGGCGATTGGCGGGTTCGGCGGACGCGCCCAGAGTCTGGAAAGCGCTTCCAGGAGTATTTCCATGAACGAGCCCACCGCCCAGGTTTCGCAGACCGTCGACGCTTCGCCGGCCGAGGTCTGGAACGCATTGACCACGCCGGCGAAGCTCAAGCAGTTCTTCTTCGGTGCGGATGTCGAGAGCAACTGGAAGGTCGGCGAGCCTGTCCGCATGAGGGGCGAGTACAACGGGAAAAGCTACGAGGACAAGGGCGAGATCCTCGTGGCCGAGTCAGGCCGTCGGCTCGCTTTTTCACACTGGAGTGCGATGTCGGGCGCGCCGGATGTTCCGGAGAACTATCACGTCGTGACCTTCGACCTGACTCCCAGGGGCCAGGGCACCGAGGTCACGTTGACGCAGTCCAATCTCCTCGGCGACGCCAAGCCATCGGACGTCGAGCACAAGGCCGACTACGAGAAGAACTGGCGCATGGTGCTCACCGGGTTGGCCAAGCTCCTTGCGGCGTGATGCACGAGACCACCGCGACGCGTCGCCGCGACCCGGTCCTTTTTGGGTTCGCCCTTCCCCTCGAGGCGCCGTCAGGCGGGCGGTGCGGCGTCTCGCCAGCAAATTCCCACTCCGACGCGGTGCAAGGCCTGACAACGATGGCGTGTCCGCGCGCTAGTGTGGTCCGACGATGCGCCGATTCGTCATCGTGGGCACGGAGCCCGCGAGATCGGATGCCACTCGAAAGGAGTTCCCCGTGACCAACGTGAATGAGCTGATGACCCGAGGCGTCCGCACGGTCTCGCCCAGCGACACGCTGCGCAAGGCGGCGCAGACCATGGACGAAATGAACGTGGGCATGTTGCYCGTATGCGATGGCGAGCGCCTGGTGGGTGTCGTCACCGACCGCGACATCGCCGTACGCGGCGTGGCGAAGAAACTGCCGCCGACCAGCACGCATCTGGACGCCATCATGAGCGGCGAGGTTCGCTGGTGTTTCGACGACACCTCCGTCGAAGAAGCACTGCACACGATGGGCGAACTGCAGATCCGTCGCCTGCCGGTGGTCGACCGGCAACATCGCCTGGTGGGAATTCTGTCGCTGGGTGACGTCGCCGTCAGGGGCGAGACTTCGGAAACCAGCGAGCCGCTCGCACAAATCTCGGCGCCGGCGCAACCACGGCGCGCAAAGTGAAATTGCCAGGGAGCTTTCGATGATCCGCAAACTCGCATCCGGGGAATACCGCCTCTACGCCCGCAAGGTGGACGCCAAAACAGGCAGGCGCCGCAACCTCGGCACCTTCGGCTCGAGAGAAGAGGCGCAGCAGCACGAGCGCGAAGTCCAGTACTTCAAGCGCCGCCAGCACTGACGGCTCGGACGAGGCGGGCACGGCCCTGTGCGACACGCTGCGCGAGTCTTGAAGGACGCGAACATGCATGCACCGCCCGATTGGAATCTCGAGCGCTTCGTGACGGCGCAGAACCCCGTGTATGCGGACGTCTGCGCGGAACTCGCCGCGGGACGAAAGCGCACGCACTGGATGTGGTTCGTCTTTCCGCAACTGAAGGCGCTGGGCCGCAGTTCGACCGCAAGATTCTTCGGACTCGACGGCGCGGCCGAGGCGGCGGCGTACTGGCAGCACCCCGTGCTCGGCGAACGGCTGCGCGCGTGCGCCCGGATGGTGCTCGACGTGCCCGGCACCGATGCCCACCGGTTCTTCGGTTCACCGGATGACCTGAAACTGTGCTCCTGCATGACACTGTTCGAGATCGCGGCGCCCGGGGAGCCGGTATTCGGTGAGGTGCTGGAGCGGTATTTCAACGGCGTCCGAGACGGCGCGACGGTCGCGCTCGTGCAAGGCTGAGATGCACGCCTCGCGAGCGGTTGCGATGCGCCGCGCGGGGTTCAGCCCAGTGCGCTTGGCCGCGGGTGCGGCGGCGCAGTCGGCCGACAGCACCATGGGAATCGCGATGTCGTGCGAGACGGCATTGGCTGACGTATTCGGACACGCCACGGTGCCAGCATCGCCCCGGATTGGAGGACAAGCTCATGGAACGACTCTTTGATTCCTTCGCCAACACCGTCGCACGCATTGCTGGCAGCCCGGCTGCCTTCCTGCTCTGCGTGGCCGTGGTCGTAGTCTGGGCGGCTGCTGGGCCGTTCTTCGGCTTTTCCGAAACGTGGCAGCTCGTGATCAACACGGGCACCACCATCGTCACGTTCCTGATGGTTTTCTTGATTCAGAACACCCAGAACCGCGATGGTGTCGCCTTGCAAACCAAGCTGGACGAACTGATCCGTTCCTCCGACGCGGAGGATGACTTCATGGGCATCGAGAAGMTCACGGACAAGGAATTGATCGCGCTGCACGAGCGCTGCGAGGCCGCCGCGAAGAAAAGCCAGGCGACGCTGGAGAAAGCCCGGGCCGAACGCAAACGCCGTGGCCACCACAACTACCGCGCGGACCACGCCACGTGAGCGGAGCGGGTGAAGGGAAACGGCTCCGGCCGCGAGGCCGTTTTTCAGTAGGAGCCCGGCGGCGGCGTGTGTTTGAAGCGTCGCCCCGAGGTCATGCTGATGAGCCGGGCGCGCGCGGTGCCGAGCCGGGCGCGCCCGGCGCCAACCAAGCCGCCGACGGCCGATTTGACTGCGTCCGCGGTGGGCGACTCCCTCGGATACGAGGGTGACAGGCCGCACTTGCGCATCAGCCGGTTCACCTGATGAATGCGGGCCACCTCGCGCGTGACAGCGGTGTAGAAGGTCACCCCGATCGAGATCGACAGGCGATCGCCGGGGGCGGCCCGATCAGCCTTGGATCTCGTCATGTGGGGCGAGGTGCTCGGGAAGTAGATGGCATCCCCCGGCTGCGCATCGAACTCCAGCCCGCGCGGCAAGAACGCTTCATCGAAGCGCACTTTCCCGAGCGACTGCGTGACGATGTAATCCTCCACGGCGTCGGCCGACACGATGGTGCGATCGCGGTGATCCCAGACGTTGAGGATCTTGTGCCCATGCAACTGCAGCCAGAAGTTGTTCTCGCGATCGATGTGAAAGGGTGTGACGGAAGGCGGCGCAGAGAAGAAGACGAATCCGTTCACCCTGAAGATGTCCGGTTGCTCGCGCTCGACCAAGGAGCGCATCGAGTTCACCACCGACATCAGCAGGGCTTGATAGCGGGGGATGACTTCGATGTTGTAGAAGGCAGCCGAGGACCCCGGCTCCTCCATGCGCTGGAAGAATTCCTCGACGCTGCGCCCATCATGAGGCCGGCTGTCGTGCGCAAGCGCGGACGCGACCGTCCTCTTCGGGTTCATGAACCTGCATTGCTCCAGCTTCGAGAGTTCCATYCCGAGCTTCACGAGTTCGGGCACCTGAAACAGGGGATGCTCGTGAAAGTTGTGATGCATCGGCGTGATCCTCTGGGTAGAGAAGCCGTCAGGATCGTCCGTCCACACCCGATACGTCGTTTCCGAAGTCCCGACGGAATTCATGTTGGTCACGCGCATCGCATCCTCCGGATCATTTTTTGGGCTCCTGCCCCTGAAACGAGGTTCGGGCGGAGCCCGCAAACAAAAGTAATACTTTTAAATTCAATGCTGGATTGCATTCCTGACTTCTACCTGACAATGAAAGGCTCATCGGTGAAAGTCCCTATAGGCAACGAAGAGGTAGTTGGGGCGGATCGCGGCCGTTGGGCCGGCATGTGCCCGCCGCACCCGGACCCGATCGCGCAGCCGTGCGCATCGCCAGCCACCATCACGCCGAGCGTGCTTCGGAGATCTCGCTGGACACGCCCATATGTTTGAACTCGCCGATGAGCTCTGCGTTGGCGTGGCCTCTCCGCCTGTGATTCATCGTATTTGGYGCGCCCATGCGACCCAAGCCGTCCGCCGGACCGCCCCCGGCAAACCATCGAAAGATGTGGGAACGGTAGTCGCTGGTTGTCCTCATGTGCAGAAAACCTGACGCCGCGACGCCCTGATCGTCGACCGGAATGCCGGCAGCACGGAGTGCTGCTAGTTCTGCATCGTGGGTGATCTCGAATGGCAGCTTCAAGGTCACCGTCGCCATGTGATAGTTGGCTTTGCCCATCTAAGTTTCCCTCTGCGCTTTTCAGTGCGCCAGTACATCCCAAGGTTTCGCCGCGCGCAATACTGCTTTTGTAGGAGGCGCTTTGTCATGGGTGGCAGGGGGCGGAAGCGGGGCAATTGTCTCCCCGGAGAAGGTGCGCACCGCTCATGTGCGCATGCGGCGCAATTTCTACAGTGACTTCATGGCGAAACGCTTTGTTCCAAGACGGGTAACAAGCGGCGCCAGTTGACCACCTCACTGGAGAACGCACATGGCACTGCGCGACCTGCCACCGGGCAATTCCTTCAACAACCTGCTGCTTGAACACGCAGGCATGTCGTCCAAGGAGTTCGCTGTCATCAGTGCGCTCGTGGTGTCTTTGTATTTGCCTCTGCTGCTTGCTGTGTTGTTCATGACGTACTCGTTCCACCCGAGCGCGGCCGTTGCCGCGGGATCTGGCCTTCTCGGAACTGAATGCCCGAGCCCGAGCGCGTTTCGCTATGCGCGGGACGATGCCATCCGGCATGCACATCGGAAAATCGCCGACGATGTCGAGTGCCGGACGGAACTACAAGGGCCGTAACGAATTCGCAGGAGACAGACATGCTCACCACCGATCAAAAAGAAGCAATCCTTCGCGGGGCGGGTGTCGCCACACCAGCCTTTCCCTCTCCCGGCGTTCTCTGGCGGCAGCAACGGCAACACGATGCCGTACCAGGCAGCAGGACGAACCCTCAAGCTGGCATGGATCCGGGCACGGCCGCCAAGCAATGGGCCGACGCCATCAACACGCTCTTCGTCGCGTATTCGGCCGCCCGTGCCGCCCGGAGCCTGCGCAAGGCCGAAGAAGCCCGGCAACTCGGCGTTCTGCGCCAGCTGCAGTGCCACGCAAGAGCAGATACTGAAACCGGGAACGCCGCGGCATCTGGCGCAAGGAAGGCCCGAAGACCGCGGCGCAGAAGCCACGCAATGGGGTGATYGACCACGGCGCGCAACGCGGGACGAAAGCGCACGCACTGGATGTGGTTCGTCTTTCCGCACCTGAAGGCGCTGGGTTCAGCCCTTGGCGCTGCGAAATTGGTCCCGCAGCGCCTTGATCTCATCGTGGTTGCGCTGGGCGCCGTCGGCTTGGCGCTGCACCAATGCGCGCACCTCGGTCGGGAGGTTTTGCTTGAGCGCCTTGCGGTAGCGCGCGACCGCCGAATCCTCGCCGCGCTCGCATTCCTCGAGCATCGACAGCGGGCTGTTGGCGCCGACCGAGCCCTTCACGTGCACCCAGCCGCGGTGCATCGCACCGCTGACGGAGCCACCCTCGTCGGGTTTGCCGCCGAGCTGGCGGATGAGCCCGGCGAGCTCGGACGCCGCACTGGCGCACTGCGACGCGCGGCTCTGGAACACCTGCTTGAGTTGCGCCGAGTCCACCTCTTCCGCGCACGCGCGGAAGCCGTATTCGCCGTCGTGCGAGTTCTCCAGAAGATCGTTCAGAACATCGACCACCTYGTCGTTCGACATCAAGTCTGCGGTGGCGGACGTTGCATTGGTATCGCTGGCCATGAGTTGCTCCATGAAGGGCCGGTCGCCGCGGCGCCGGCGGGGTTGAGAAAGGAAGCTGCAATGAGCCTTCATGGTCGACATGGCGCGGCACGCACCCTGTCGTCTCGACGCGATGACGTGTGTAAGCCTTGTCCGAGGGAGGCGCCTCCGGCTGACAGTGCCGCGGGAATTGCGATGCCGCGCGAGCAGTTCATGGTTTCAATGGGTTGCGGTATTGGCAGTCTTCGCCCGCAGAAATTGTGGGAGATGTCCGATCTCCCCCATCGTGCCTCGCCCACGACAAATTGCGGCCAGGGATGAGCACGCCGACCTGGCGTCTTGTCGATGCTGGGCAATCAGCTTTCGAGGAGATTGCAACATGCTCTATTACGCCGCTGTGTTCTTCGTGATCGCATTGATTGCCGCGATCCTCGGGTTTGGCGGAATCGCGGCAGGCGCCGCGGGCATCGCCAAAATACTTTTCCTCGTATTCCTGGTTCTGGCTGTGGTCAGCCTTATTTTTGGGCGAGGGAGAGGGAGGTGAAAACGCCGCTCGAACCGTCTTGTCTGCGCCCCCCGTGGTCACCATGCACCAACGTCCTACAGGCGCGGGTGCATTGCACCGGTCCACCGGCTGCAGCGCATTTCCTAGGGTGGAAATTCGCAATGCGGATTGACCAACACCACCTGGATGAAGCCGCTGCGGGCAAATAGCACTGCCTTCTTGCAATCCATGCAATCAATAGGAGCCATCATGACCCTCAAGAACGACAAAGTCCGAGCGCTGCCAGCGGCCGGCGCGCCGAATGACCGGCGCCTTGAACTGGACCCGAACTCGCTGGCTCTGGCCAAACGCTCGCTCGATCTGGGCGCGGTGACGCCCAGCTACGGACCGTGGCGCGAGGACATCATCCGCCTGCTCAACGACGCGCTGGCGACCGAGTTGGTCTGCGTGCTGCGCTACAAGCGCCACCACTACACCGCGCGAGGCCTGGCCTCACCGAAGATTGCCGAGGAGTTCATGGTCCATGCACAGGAGGAGACCGCGCACTCCGAGTTGCTGGCGCAACGCATCGTGCAGCTCGGCGGCGAGCCGGACTTTGCGCCGGACGCGTTGTCGAAGCGCAGCCATGCCGACTACGACGAATCGACCGACCTGAAAGCCATGATTCGTTCGAACCTGGTGGCCGAGCGGATCGCGATCGAGGCCTACAGCCAGATGATCGCGCTGATCGGTGACAAGGACTCGACCACGCGCCGCGTGCTGGAAGGCATCCTGAGCCAGGAGCAGAAGCATGCCGAAGAACTCAAGGACTGGATCACCGGGTAGGTACAGGTCCTGTCCGATGCTGCCCATCGATGGTGGGGATGATCACCACCGAAACCTGTAACCCTGAAGGAGAACCACCATGCATTTACGCAACACACTCGCCAGCATCGTCACCGTCGTAACGATCGCCACGATTTCGGGTTGTGCGGTGACCCGCGGTCAGGAGTCCGTCGGCGCCTATGTGGACGACGCCGCCATCACCACCACCGTGAAGGCCCGTTTCGTGGAGAACAAGCAGGTCGACGCGGGCGCGATCAAGGTCGAGACGCTCAACGGCACCGTGATGCTCTCCGGCTTTGCCCGCAACCCCGAGGAGCAACAGGCCGCCGAACGCCTGGCCGCGAACGTGAAAGGCGTGAAGGGCGTGCGAAATGGGATCGTCGTGCGTCCCTGATCGACGACGCGGTTCCTTCTAGGGTCAGAGATCGGTGGAATCCAACAACCCCACCACGGATCGTGACGTAGATCGTGACAAGGGCGTCGAACAAAGAAAAAGGGTTAGCAGGCACTTGCCGGCTAACCCTCGAATTTGTTGGTAGGACGTACTGGATTCGAACCAGTGACCAACGGATTAAAAGTCCGCTGCTCTACCAACTGAGCTAACGTCCCGGAACCATTTTCTTTTTCGTTTTCACTCTTGCCGGCATCGAATCCAGCAAAGCCAAAGATTATAGCGTGGCGTTGCTCGCGATTTTGTCGAGCACCCAACCTGCAGCACATTGACCGAAGGTGGCGGTGACGCTCACCACCGAACCATAGCCGTGACAGTTGAGCGAGCCGTCGCCTTCGATCGCGCAGGAGGCATCGGGCGGTGCCACGCTCTCGCGGCTGAAGACGCAGGTGACGCCGATCTTGCGGCCTTCGCGCGGTGCACCATGGTCCTTGCGGAGACGCTGGCGAAGCTGCGCAAGCAACGGGTCGTGCGTGACGAGCGAAAGATCGTCGATGTCGACCTTGTGCGCCTGCCGCTTTCCACCTGCCGCACCGACCGTGATGAAGGCCGCGCGCGATGCGCGCGCCCATGCGGCCATGGTGAGCTTGGCCTTCACCTGGTCGCAGGCATCGATGACGGCCGTTGCCGGGCCGTTCGCAGCCTGCGCCGCATCGAGCAACGCCGTCCAGTTGCCGGGCTCCACGAACTCATCGAGCGCGAGCACCTGGCAGTCGGGGTTGATCTGCGCGATGCGGTCGCGCATGGCTTCGACCTTGGCCTGTCCCACGGTCGTGTCGAGCGCGTGGATCTGGCGGTTGATGTTCGACTCAGACACATGGTCGAGATCGACCAGCGTCAATCGCCCCACCCCGCTGCGCGCCAATGCCTCGACGGCCCACGAGCCCACGCCGCCGATGCCGGCAACGAGCACATGGGCGTTGCGGATGCGCTCGGCACCGGCCACACCGTAGAGCCGTTCGAGGCCGCCGAAGCGACGCGCAAAGTCAGGCGCCGCGGTGTCGGTGACGACATCCGCGGCGGCTGTTGCAAACGCTGCAGGGGTGATGGCGCTCAAGCGGAGGGCTCCGCCGGCACTAGCGCAGGCGCGAGAGACGCTCGCGGCCGGCCTGTGCGGCTTCGGACTGCGGATAGGCCTTGGTCAGGTCTTCCAGCGTGCGGCGTGCCGCGCGCGTGTCCTTCAACTCGATCTGGCAGTTCGCGATCGACAGCACGGCCTCGGGGGCCTTGGCGTGATCGGGCGCGAGCGAGAGCATCGAGCGGAAGTTCGCGATGGCCTCGTTGTAGTTGCGCGTGGCGTACTGCGCATTGCCGAGCCAGAACAGCGCCGAGGCGTTGTAGCCGCTTTGCGGGTAGCGCTTGATGAACTCGGCAAAGGCCGTTTGCGACTGCGCGAACTGGCCCGAGCGGAACACGCCGAGCGCCGCATCGAAGTCGGCCTTTTCCTTGGGATCGGCGGTGAACTCGCGGCCGTCGACCGTCACCTTGGACGGCTCGCTCTGCTTGAGCTTGTCGTCGATGGTGCTCTGGCGCGACTGCATGTCGCTCAACGTGCGCGTGAGCTGCTCGTTCTGGCCGGTCATGCGCGCGAGGTCGCCCCGCATCTGCTCGATCTGGTTCTGCAGGTCGAGCAGGCTGCGGCGCAGCTGGCCGTTTTCGTCGGTCAGCCGCTGATCGGTTTGCTGGCGCATGGCCTCGACACGCTGCCGCAGGTCGAGGATGGCGCGGCGAGCCTCGTCATCCTCGAACAGTGCGGCTTGCGACCCCATCGAGACGCAAAGCAAGGCGGCAGCCAGCGCCGCGCCCCGCAGGAGAGCGCGTGACATCACCGGGTGTATCTGATTTCAGCGCGGCGGTTCTGAGCCCACGCCTCTTCGCCCGAACCCTGGACGGCCGGCTTTTCCTTGCCGAAGCTCACGGCTTCGATCTGGTTGTCGCTCACGCCCAGCAGGGTCAGCGCACGGCGGACGGCTTCGGCACGCTTCTGGCCCAGTGCCAGGTTGTATTCGCGGCCGCCACGTTCGTCGGTGTGGCCTTCGATCGAGATGCGGCGCTGCGTAGCGCCCTTGAGGAAACGGGCATGGCCGTCGATGATCGACTGGAACTCGGGCTTGACCGTGTAGCTGTCGTAGTCGAAGTACACGATGCGTGCCACGCCAACCGGGCCTTGTGCCGTGCCCGCATTCGGATCGGCGTTGACCGGGGTCACGGTGCTGGCACCGCCCTGCTGGCCTGCGCTGCCGCTGCGGTCGGCCACCGGCGTGTCGTTGAGCTTCGTGCCCGACGAGCAACCAGCGATGAGAGCCACGATGGCCAGCGAATAAATTGTGCGTTTCAACATTACGAACTCCTCAAATAAACCTTGGTCATTGCTTTTGAAACGGACCCCAGTCCGGTTCTCTGATGTCTCCCGCCTGTCCCGCGAGCCGTGCCTTTATTTTTCCGTCGAGCGTGGTCGTCATGAGCGCTTCGCGGCCTTGCAGGTGCGTTGCGTAGACGATCAGCTTGCTGTTGGGGGCGAAACTCGGACTCTCGTCGGCGGTGGTGTCGGTGATGGACGCAACATTGCCGGTCGCCAACTCCATCACCTGGAGTTTGAAGGCACCGCCCACGCGCGAGATGTAGGCCAACCACCGGCCGTCGCCGCTGACAGATGGAGAAATGTTGTAGGTGCCGCTGAAGGTGACCCGGGTCGGGTTGCCGCCGCTGGCGCTCATCTTGTAGATCTGCGGCGCACCGCCGCGGTCGCTCACGAAGTAGATCGTGCCGCCGTCGGCAGAGTACACGGG
>NZ_JBFUHN010000071.1:0-36321 GCF_056402375.1 Variovorax sp. P4_B10
CCGCAGCGTCGTATTCAGGGCCTACCGGGCAACGAGAAACACATAGTCGGCGCTGTAGCCTTGCCTGATTCGCTTGCCGCCGTCGGCCGCCGCGTCGCACCCCGTGGCCGGCGCATTGCCGCCGAGGGTGTTGATGCGCTGCACGCTGGTAACGCTGGCCATCTTTCCGGCAGTGCCCGCCGATCTGGCGGACAGCAGGAGCCACGGAATGTCGGCCTCGCGCTGCCCGTTGGCGCGGGCCTTCACGGTGCCGAACGTCTTGCTGCCGTCGAGCGCCGTCCAGTGCGGTCCCGCACCATGCGTTCCGGCCTTCTCCCCGCCGGGTCCGAAGAGTTCTGCCTCGGGCGCCACGAACTGCCAGGCCCAGGCGCCTTTCTCGCCCGCGCGGCATTCGTAGATCTGCACGCCCGCTGCATGCCAGGTGAAGGCGGCGCGCTCGCCGTCGGGCGCCTTGATGGCGGCCGGCAATTCCGCCGCCGGTGCGGTGGCGCCCGGCCGTGGCGATGCGCAGGCCGCGAGCAGGGCCGCACCGAGGACGACGCAGGCAAGAGGAAGGATTCGCGTATTCGATGTCATGGCATTTCCCAGGTCAAGAAAAAGAATGAACGCCGACCAGAATGACCGGCATCGAGGAATCGGGCAAACGCCCGAAGCTCCTTCCAGAAACGACACCCGCGCTACAACGGATGCAATACTCGCCGCATGAATAGAAATATTCTGACCAGCCTGCAAGACCTGATCGCCGGCGCAGCCCGCGGCGACCATGCCTGCTTCGCCCAGATCTACGAACGCACGCATCTGCATCTGTTTGGCGTCGCGGTTCGTATGTTGGGCAATGAACAGGCAGCCGAAGACGTGCTGCAAGAGGCCTATGTGAACATCTGGAAAAACGCGGGCAGCTACCGCTCCAGCGTCGACGGGCAGGAGATCCAGCCGATCACCTGGCTGATCGCCATCGTCCGCAACAAGGCGCTGGACGCACTGCGCTCGCGCACGCGGCGCAATGCACACGAACAGCCGCAACAGCAGACCGGCGACGAGGACGATGCCGGCCTGCCGCAGGGCACCGACACCGCCCCGGGCGCGCTCCAACTCTTCGAGCAGGCCATGCAGGCGTTGCGCATCGAGGGCTGCATGGCGGCGCTCGACGGCAGCTTTCGCCAGAGCCTGGCGCTCGCCTACTACCAGGGACTGTCGCACACCGAGGTGGCCGCGCAGATGAACGCGCCGCTGGGCTCGGTCAAGGCCTGGATACGCCGCGGCCTCGACAAGCTGCGCGCCTGCCTGAGCGCGCAGGGGGTGGCGCCGTGAGATACACCGACGCCCGGTTGCTCGATGCGCTGGCATCGGCCTATGTGCTGGGCACGCTCGAAGGCGGCGCCAGAAGGCGTTTCGAGCGCCTGCAGCACGACCGCACCGACGTGCGTTCGCTGGTGGCGCAATGGGAGCAGCGGCTGGGGCAGCTGGCCCTCGCCGTACCTGTGCGCCGACCTTCCGTCGATCTGTGGCCTGCGATTGCCGCGCGCACGCGGCCCGCCGCCGCGCGCGAAGCCTCGGCCTCGCGCTGGACAGGCTGGCTGCGCCCCACGGGCTTCGGGCTCGGCGGCATCGTGGCTGGGGTGGTCGCCGCGAGCGCCCTGTTCCTCTCGGCGCCCGGCATCTTCATTTCGAGCGACCAGTTGGCAATGCGATCGGGCGAACGGCTGCCGCAGAGCTACGTGGGCGTGCTGACCGACGCGCAGGGCCAGGGCCGGCTGCTGGTCAGTTCGCTGCGGCATGGCAAGACGCTCACGCTCAAGGTGCTGGGCGTCGCGCCCATCGCACCCGCACTGGCGAGCGACGAACGGCTGGTCCTGTGGGCCCTGCCCGCCGACGGGGCACCTTTCGCGATAGGCGTGGTCCCTGTCAACGGAACCCAGGTCTCGGCCTTGCCCGACACCTCCGAGAAACTGCTGTCCAAGGTGTCGCGCCTGATCGTCACGCGCGAGCGCAGCGCAACGCCTTCGGCACCCAGTTCCGACGTGGTGTTGACTGGGAGCTGCGCCAAACTCTGGTGAAGCGGTTCGCGGTGGTGTCCGTGAAACTCCCGACACGGCGAAGCCCCCGGTTGCGGCATAGTCGCATGCGCCTGACGCATTCCTGACCACATCCCCCCGGAGACACCATGAAACTCGGCCACATCGCCGCCGCCTGCCTTTCGCTTGCCCTGGGCACATCCGCCCTGGCACAACAACCGACGGTGCTGAAGATCGGCTACGCGACCTCCAAGGAGTCGCACTACGGCGTGGGCTCCACGGTGTTCTGCGACGAGGTCGAGAAAGGCACGCAAGGCCGCTTCAAGTGCCAGCACTTCGCCAACTCGGCCCTCGGCGGCGAGCGCGAGCAGATCGAGGCCATCCAGCTCGGCACGCAGGACCTGGTGAACACCTCGACCGGCCCGGTGGGCAACTTCGTGCCCGAGGTCAAGATCGTCGACATCCCCTTCCTGTTCCGCGACTACGACCATGCGCGCAAGGTGATGGACGGCCCCATCGGCCAGGACATCCTGACCAAGTTCCCGAGCAAGGGCATCATCGCGCTGGCCTGGACCGAGAACGGCTTCCGCCACATGACGAACAGCAAGCGCGACATCGTCAAGCCCAGCGACGCCGCCGGCCTGAAGATGCGCACCATGGAAAACAAGGTGCACATGGACGGCTACCGCACCTTCGGCATCCTGCCGACGCCGATGGCCTTCCCCGAACTCTTCGGCGCGCTGCAGCAAGGCACGGTCGACGGCCAGGAGAACCCGATCCCGGTGATCCTGGCGTCGAAGTTCTCGCAGGTGCAAAAGCACCTGTCGCTCACGGGACACGTGTATTCGCCGGCGCTGCTGCTGCTCTCGCCCAAGGTGTGGAACAAGCTCTCGGACACCGACAAGAAGGTCTTCGTCGAAGCCGCGAAGAAGGCGTCCATCGCCCAGCGCAAGAAGGTCAACGACGACGAGAACAACGGCATCGCCCAGCTCGAGAAAGACGGCATGAAGGTCACGAAGAACGTCGACGGCGCCGCCTTCCGCGAAGCCCTGAAGCCGGCCTACGTAGGCTACGCCAAGGAGTTCGGGGCGGACAACATCAAGAAGATCACGGACATCCAGTAAGCCTGCGCGCCAGCTTCTTCCGATGACCGCGCCCGGCCCGCTTCAGTGCGCCGGGCGCTTCGTTTTTTCAAGACAAGAACAGAGAACAACAAACGTGCAAGTTTTCGAGCGCTACTTTCTGGCCGCCAATCGCTGGGCGTTGATCCTCCTGCTGGCCGCCATGTCGGTCATCATCTTCACCAACGTCGTCATGCGCTACACCACGAGCCAGTCGCTCGAATGGGCCGAAGAGGTGTCGCGCCACATGATGATCTGGCTCACCTTCCTGGGGGCCGGGCCGGTGCTGCGCTACGGCGGCCACATCGCGGTCGAGAACCTGCAGGACGCGCTGCCGCGCAGCGCCGCCATCGCAGTGCGCGCCTTCGTCGCTGCGCTGCTGTTCGCCTTCTTCGGCTTCATGGCCTGGTACGGCTGGCTGTACATGGAGCGCACGATGTTCCAGCTCACGGCCGTGACGCAGATTCCGTTCGCCTACATCTACAGCGCGATGCTGTTCGGCGGCGTGCTGCTGGTCGTGCACTGGCTGCTGGTGGTGCGCGGCTACGTGATGCGGCGCGAGTTCGCCTCCGACGCGCACTTCGACGCCAACGCTTCGGCGTCGCTGTAAAGGAACGACCATGGATGCCAGCATCGTTCTGATCGTCTCCGCCTGCGTGTTCCTGGCCATCGGCGTGCCGGTGGCCTTTGCGCTGGGCCTCTCCACCGTCACCACGCTCATCCTTGCGGAGAACTATCCGCTGATGGTGCTGCTGAAGGAAACCTTCACCGGCATCGACAGCTTTCCGCTGATGGCCGTGCCCTTCTTCATCCTTGCGGCCGAGCTCATGAGCGGCGGCTCGCTCACCGAGGTGCTGCTGCGCTTTGCGGGCCAGTTCGTCGGCCACCGGCGCGGCGGACTGGGCTACACCAACGTGGTGTCGCTCACCTTCTTCTCGGGCATCTCGGGCTCGGCGCTGGCCGATGCGGCGGGGCCGGGGTCGATGCTCATCAAGATGATGGACAAGGCCGGCTACGACCGCTCCTACGCGGCGGCGCTGACGGCCTCGACCGCGATCGTCGGGCCGATCATTCCGCCCTCGATCATCATGATCATCTATGCGCTGCAGGACGAGAGCGTCTCGGTCGGCACGCTGTTCGCGGCCGGCATCCTGCCGGGCATCCTGATCGCGGTGGCGATGTGCGTCGTGAACTTCCACGTCTCGAAGAAGCGCAACTACAAGGGCGACGGCCAGACGCCGCCGCTGCGCGAGATCCTCGTCACCACCTGGAAGGCGATTCCCGCGATCCTGCTGCCGGTGGTGATCCTGGGCGGCATGCGCGCCGGCTGGTTCACGCCGACCGAGGCCTCGGTGGTGGCGGTGTTCTATGCGCTGGTGTGCGGCAAGTTCGTCTACCGCACGCTCGAGTGGAAGATGCTGCCCGACATCCTCTCGCGCTCGGCACTGCTCTCGGCCTCGGTGCTGATCATCATCGGGCTGTCGGCCTCGTTCGCGTGGGTGCTGACCATCGAAGGCATTCCGCAGCAGATGGCGGAATGGCTGATCAGCATGAATCTCTCGCCGTGGATGTTCCTGATCATCGTCAACGTGTTCCTGCTGCTGTTCGGCATCTTCATCGAACCGCTGCCGGGCGTGATGGTGCTGGCACCGATCCTCGCGCCGGTGGCGATCAAGCTGGGCGTCGACCCGGTGCACTTCGCGATGATCGTGATCTTCAACCTCACGCTCGGCATGATCACGCCGCCGGTGGGCGGGTTGCTGTTCGTGACCTGCAATGTGTCGAAGGTGCCGATGTCGGCGCTGGTGAAGGAATTGGTGCCCTTCCTGTGGGCGCATGGTGCGGTGCTGATGATCCTGACCTTCGTGCCGGCGCTCAGCACCTGGCTGCCGCGCGCGCTCGGGTTCAAGTAGCCCTGCGCGGCCGACTTCACGGCGGCCCACGGCCGCGGCGGTGATTTTTCCCTCCAGGGAAAATGGTTCATGAAGATGTCACCGCTTGCAACGATGCTGCAGCCCTCGATCTCCGAAAGCTGTGGCCGCCATGTTTCCTACCAAGACCGACAAGGCTCGCGACGAACTCCAGGGCGGCCAGCGCACGCTCACCCAGCGGGAGCGCGCGCTGCTGCTGATGGCCGACGGCCGGCGTACGCTGACCGACTTCAGCCCGATGTTCGCGAACCGCACCGAAGCCGAGCAGGCGATCCAGGCGCTGGTGCTCAAGGGCTACCTGCAGGACCCCCAGGCGATCGCCGCCGCCACGGCGCAGGCGGCGGCACAGGCTGCCGCCGCTGCCGCACCGCCCGCCCCGGTGCCGGCGGTCGACCCGATCCGGCTCGCCACCTCGGCCGACAACTTCGACGGCAAGCGCTCCCTGGCCACCACGCGGATGTTCCTGTTCGACATCTGCGAGCGCATGTTCGTGCGGCGCGACCCCAAGTTCGCCCTGCAGATGCGCGACGCCCTGCGCGAAGCCCGCGACCGGGAGGCGATGCTGACCATCGCCGCGCTGATGCTCTCCGAAATCGAGAAAACCGCCGGCGCCGAGCGGGCCGAGTCGCTGCGCGAGCGCATCGAGCGGCTGCTGCCACCGGCTGAAATCGTGCACTGACGCCGCGGGCTCCGGGGCCCGCGATCCACTACACTTGGCGGGGTCAGGAGAGAGCACCGCCACGCGGGGCCGCCGAAGGCGCAGGGGATTCCCGAACGCTCAGGCAAAAGGACTGACAAGGCGTTGGTGCAAACCAGCGTTTCCTTGCTGGAGAGAGGCCGTTGCGCATGCACCGGCCCACCGAAGGAGCAAACCCCGATCGTGGGGCGAATCTCTCAGGTAAAGCGGACAGCAGGGGTGGCCCGTGGCGTTGCAGCCATGGATTTCGACTGCCCCTTTGGAGTGCCCCGTGGCTGCTTCTTCCGCTTCATCCGACACCCAGCTTCTCAAGACGCCGCTGTACGACCTGCACGTGGAGCTCGGCGCCCGCATGGTGCCCTTCGCCGGCTATTCCATGCCCGTTCAGTACCCCGCCGGCCTGATGGCCGAGCACAAGCACGCGCGCGATGCGGCCGGCCTGTTCGACATCTCCCACATGGGCCAGCTGCGCCTGGTCGGGCCCGATGCGGCGGCCGCCTTCGAAACCCTGATGCCGGTCGACGTGATCGACCTGCCGGCCGGCAAGCAGCGCTACGGGCTGCTGCTGAACGACGAAGGCGGCATCCTCGACGACCTGATGTTCTTCAACGAAGGCCACGGCTCGATCTTCGTGATCGTGAACGGCGCCTGCAAGGTGGCCGACATCGCCCACATCCAGCAGAAGATCGGCGCGCGCTGCAAGGTGCAGCCCCTGCCCGACCATGCGCTGCTCGCCCTGCAGGGCCCACAGGCGGCCGCCACCCTGGCGCGCCTGTCGCCCGGCATCGAGCGCTTCGTGTTCATGACCGGCGGCGCGGTGCAGATCGGCGGCATTCCCGCTTTCGTCACCCGCAGCGGCTACACCGGCGAAGACGGCTTCGAGATCTCGGTGGCCGGCAAGGACGCCGACGCCCTCGCCCGCCTGCTGCTGGCGCAGCCCGAGGTCAAGCCCGTCGGCCTCGGCGCGCGCAACTCGCTGCGCCTGGAAGCCGGGCTCTGCCTGTACGGCAACGACATCGACACCACGACCACGCCGGTCGAGGCCTCGCTCAACTGGGCGATCCAGAAGGTGCGCCGCACGGGCGGCGCGCGCGAAGGCGGCTTCCCCGGTGCAGCCAGGATCCTGGCCCAGCTCGACGCCGCCGCGGCAGGCGCCGCCGGCCACACCGACCACCACACGCTGAAGCGCAAGCGCGTCGGCCTCGTGGCGCTCGAACGCATCCCGGTGCGCGACGGCACGGTGCTGCAATCCTTCGAAGGCCACGACATCGGCTTCGTCACGAGCGGCCTGCTCGGCCCGACGGCCGACCGGCCCATTGCCATCGCCTACGTCGCCACCGCTTTCTCCGAGCCCGGCACGCGCGTGCAGGCCATCGTGCGCGGCAAGCCCGTGCCGATGGAAGTCTCGACCATGCCCTTCGTGCCCACCCGCTACTACCGCGGCTAGGCTCTGCACCCCGATCATCATTTTTTCCACGAGGAGTTTTTTTCATGAGCATCAAGTACACCAAGGACCATGAATGGGTGTCCGCCGAAGGCGGCGCAGCCACCGTCGGCATCACCGTGCACGCGCAGGACGCGCTGGGCGACGTGGTGTTCGTCGACCTGCCCGAAGTCGGCAAGAGCTTTGCGCAAGGCGATGTCGCCGGCGTCGTCGAATCGGTCAAGGCCGCAGCCGACGTGTTCATGCCCGTGTCGGGCGAGATCACCGAAGTCAACGAAGCCCTGCGCGCCGACCCGTCGCTCGCCAACAGCGACCCGCTGGCCAGCGGCTGGTTCTTCAAGGTCAAGCTGAGCGACCCGGCGCAACTCGACGCGCTGCTCGATTCCGCCACCTACGACAAGTTCGCCGCCGAATCCTGATCGCCTGACTCCTCTCCCGAGCATCCCCTTCCTCCCCGAGCCTTCACCGCCATGCCGATTCCCGCCCTTCCCTCTTTGCAAGAACTAGAGAACGCCGAAGAATTCCTCGCCCGCCACATCGGCATCGATGCAGCGGACGAGGCGCGCATGCTGCCGGTGATCGGCTCGGAAACGCGGGCGGAGCTCATCGACGGCATCGTGCCCGCGGCCATCCGCCGCGCCAAGCCGATGCGGCTGCCGGCGCCCGTCACCGAGGCCGATGCGCTGGCCGAGCTGAAGGCCATGGCGTCGAAGAACAAGGTATTCAAGAACTTTATCGGCCAGGGCTACTACGGCACGCACACGCCGGGCGTCATCTTGCGCAACGTGCTCGAGAACCCCGCCTGGTACACCGCCTACACGCCCTACCAGGCCGAGATTTCGCAGGGCCGCATGGAAGCCCTGCTCAACTTCCAGACGATGGTGTGCGACCTCACGGGCATGGCCATCGCCAACGCCTCGATGCTCGATGAAGCCACGGCCGCGGCCGAGGCGATGACGCTCGCCAAGCGCAGCGTGAAGAGCAGGAGCAACGTATTCCTGGTGTCGGGCGACTGCCATCCGCAGACCATCGAGGTCATCAGGACGCGCGCCGCGCCGCTGGGCATCGAGGTCAAGGTGAGCACCGTATCCGAAACACTGCCGCTGCTGATGGCGAGCGGCGGGTTCTTCGGCGTGCTCGCGCAGTACCCCGCCACCACCGGCCATGTGCACGACCTGCGCCCGCTCGCGGGCCACGCGCACCAGTGCGACGCCGCCTTCTGCGTGGCGGCCGACCTGCTGGCGCTGACGCTGCTCGCGCCGCCCGGCGAGTGGGATGCCGACATCGTCTGCGGCACCACGCAACGCTTCGGCATGCCGCTGTGCAACGGCGGCCCGCACGCGGCCTACCTCGCCTGCCGCGACGAATTCAAGCGCTCGCTGCCGGGCCGCCTGGTCGGCGTGAGCGTCGACACGCACGGCCAGCCCGCCTACCGCCTCGCGCTGCAAACGCGCGAGCAGCACATCCGCCGCGAGAAGGCCACGTCCAACATCTGCACCGCGCAGGTGCTGCCGGCCGTCGTGGCCAGCATGTACGCCGTGTACCACGGGCCCGACGGCCTCACACGCATTGCACAGCGCGTGGCGGCGCTCACGGCCATCCTCGCGCAGGGCCTCACGCAGATGGGCCGCGAACCGGTCAATGCATTCGCCTTCGATTCGCTGACGATCCGCACCGGCGACGACACGCCGAAGATCATCGAGCGCGCCTACGCCGCCGGCGTCAACCTGCGCCAGCGGCTGCAGCAGCACCTGGGCATTTCGCTCGACGAGACCAGCACCCGCGCCGACGTCGAAACGCTGTGGGCCCTGTTCGTTCCCGCCGGCACGCCGATGCCGCGCTTCAACGACCTTGTCAACACCGCGCCGCGCCTGCCCGAAGACCTGCGCCGCACCAGCGCCTTCCTCACGCACCCGGTGTTCAACACCCACAAGAGCGAGACCGCGATGCTGCGCTACATCCGCAGCCTGTCGGACAAGGACCTCGCGCTCGACCGCAGCATGATCCCGCTCGGCAGCTGCACCATGAAGCTCAACGCGACCAGCGAGATGATCCCGATCACCTGGCCCGAGTTCGCCGACATCCACCCCTTCGCACCGGCCGACCAGCAGCTGGGCTATGCGCAGCTCGACGCGCAGCTGCGCGCCTGGCTGTGCGAGGCAACAGGCTATGCAGGCATCAGCCTGCAGCCCAACGCAGGCTCGCAGGGCGAGTACGCGGGCCTGCTGGCCATCAAGTCCTTTCACGAAGCCAAGGGCCAGGGCCACCGCAACATCTGCCTGATTCCCTCGTCGGCGCACGGCACCAACCCCGCAAGTGCGCAAATGGTGGGCCTGCAGGTGGTAGTGACAGCCTGCGACGCGCAGGGCAACGTCGACATGGACGACCTGAAGCGCGCCTGCGAAAAGCACAGCAAGCACCTCGCCGCCGTGATGATCACCTATCCGAGCACGCACGGCGTGTTCGAAACCCGCGTGAAGGAACTCTGCGAGCTCGTGCATGAACACGGCGGCCGCGTGTACGTCGATGGCGCCAACATGAACGCGCTGGTCGGCGTGGCCGCGCCGGGCGAGTTCGGTGGCGACGTGAGCCACCTGAACCTGCACAAGACCTTCTGCATTCCGCACGGCGGCGGCGGCCCGGGCGTGGGCCCGGTGTGCGTGGTCGAAGACCTCGTGCCCTACCTGCCGGGCCATGCGACGGCCGGCGTGCCGTCGAACGGCGTGGGCGCCGTCTCGGCCGCACCGCTGGGCAACGCGGCCGTGCTGCCGATCAGCTGGATGTACTGCCGCATGATGGGCGCGAAGGGCCTGCAGGCCGCGACCGAAATCGCGATCCTCAGCGCCAACTACATCAGTGCGCGCTTGAAGGACCACTACCCCACGCTGTACGCGAGCCCCAACGGCCACGTCGCGCACGAGTGCATCCTCGACCTGCGCCCGCTCAAGGACACCAGCGGCGTCACCGCGGAAGACGTGGCCAAGCGACTGATCGACTACGGCTTCCATGCGCCGACGCTGAGCTTCCCCGTGCCCGGCACGCTGATGGTCGAGCCGACCGAGAGCGAGCCGCTGGCCGAGCTCGACCGCTTCATCGACGCGATGATCGCGATCCGCGGCGAGATTCGCCGTGTGGAAGAAGGTGTCTGGCCGAAGGAAGACAACCCGCTCAAGCACGCCCCGCACACCGCGGCCAGCCTGCTCGGCACGGAATGGTCGCACCCGTATTCGCGCGAACTCGGCGCCTACCCGCTGGCCGCGCTCAAGCAGGCCAAGTACTGGCCGCCGATCGGCCGTGTCGACAACGTGTACGGCGACCGCAACCTGTTCTGCAGCTGCGTGCCGGTCGGCGACTACGAGGAAACCGAAGAGGCCTGAAGACGCAAGCGCGACGGCCCCGCGCCGTCGCGCCGCGGCACCGTTCTGCGGTCAGGCTTCGCGGCGATACATCGCCCACTTCACGGTCAGGATGTCCGCTGCGATCTTGGCGGCATTGACCCCGGCATAGGTTTCGGACGGGTCGAATTCGAATGCCTCCTGGTACCGCTTGATCTGTGCGTAGTCCCGGTCGAAGGTCATCGGACCCATGAGTTCGGCCGGATCGACGCCCGCGGGAAGCGCCAGGAATTTCTTGGGATCGGTAGTACTTTGATAGAGGTCGACGCTCATCGGGTTCATACGGTTGTCCTCGAAATCTTGAGAACAAATCATCTGCGCCATCCGCGCCGCGTGCAATCGGCCTGCGCCTACACGGCGCAGCGCCTCAGGGCTGCTTCTTCTTTACCAGTTCGCCGGTGGCGATCTGCTCGCGGAAGCCGCGCAGGCTGGCCTTGGCCCGGCGTTCGTTCTCCGGCCCCATGCGCACCATGATCTTCTGGCCGGACGACAGCGATTCCAGCTTCGGATCGACGTACTCGTAGCGCACCCAGGGCCGCTGCGAGGGCACGTCGCCCTTCACCTCCACCAGCCGCACCTGCACCGGCCCCTGCGGCTCGGGTGCCTGCAGCAGATGGTCGATCACGGCGATGAGCCGGTCGTTGAAATAGCGCCCGGGATAGCCGAGCTCTTCGTAGGCTTGCTGGAAGAGCGGGTAGAGCCGGGCATACACCTTGGCCGCCTTGCCCGGATCGACCGACTCGGCAAACAGCACGATGGCGTTGTAGCGCGCGGCATTGTTGGCCGCAATGGCCTGCCTCTCGCCCTGCCCTTCGGTGATGAAGCGCTGCTTCGTCGGCCGCACCGGCCATGCGCTCGCAGGCGCCTGCTCGCGCGCGAGGTTGTCGACCGTTGCCACGAAGCGGCGCACGATGCCGTCGAACTGCAGGAAGCCTGCCACGTTCTTGCTGCCGAACAGATCGACGAGTTCCTTCATCACGCGCGTATCGGAATCCGCGACCGTGGGCAGCCCCGCGCCCGGGAGCGCGATCGCATCCATGGGGTTCTTCGGCTCCAGGGACTCGGGCTGAGGTGCGGGCGCCGGTGCGGGCGCAGGCCCGTCGTTCGGCGCGGCGGCGACCGGCACGGGCTCGAGTTGCTTTTGTTGCTGCTGGTACCAGCGCCAGCCGAAAAAAGCGGCGGCCAGCACCAGCAGCGCGATGACGACGATGGTCCCCATCGAGGTCTCGCGGCGGGGCCTGAACTCTGAGGCGTCCCTGGAGTCGTTGGAAGATTCGCTGTCGGACATGGCGGCACTTTCCTTTGCTGGAGGATGGGTGGTGCGGAGGTATCGGTCAATGTTGCACCAATTGGGGCCTCCGCAATGCCACGGCCTCGTAACGCCCTGTGACGCGCCGCCGGCGCGAAAGTTCAGCCCAGGCGAACGACGTGCGCCTGGCGCGGGTCCACCTTGCCCGCGTGCAGGTCGGCAATCACCGCCTGCGCATGCACGAAGCCCTCGCCCTGCACCAGCGCCATCCAGCGGTTGCCGGGCTTGCCCAGCTCGGCGATGAACCTGCCCTGCGCCTCGTTGAAGCGGCGGTTGACCTCCTGCGGACCCCAGTCGGCGTTCCGCTTGCGGATCTGCACGGGCGCGAAGTAGAGCTGGGGCGTCGGGCCGGGCAGCGAAGCGGTGTCGCCGAGAAACTCGGTCTTCTGCGCCGAGCCCGCATAGCAGTCGTACACCAGCGCCGCGCCGAAGTGGTGGTGGATGGTGGCGCGCAGCGCGTCGTTGCCCGAGAAGTCGATGTAGAGCGTCGGCACATCGGCGGGCAGCGTGGTGACTTCCTCGTAGCGCAAGGTGCGGTCATAGCAGCCCAGCCCGTCGACGAAGGCGCGATTGGCGGCCGAGGTGGCCGCAATCAGCTGCAGACCTTCGCGCCTGTCGAGGCAGAACGCCGTGCCGAATGCGGTCTTGCTCGATGCGCTGGACACCACCACCTGCTTCGCACCGAAGAAGGCGTTGTCCTCCAGGAAATCCGCCAGCATGAACGAGGTGATGAAGAGCGGGCGCACCAGCATCTGGTAGTCCTCCTGCGCCGCGGCATAGCCCGCGTCGTTGCTGCAGCGCATGTACTGGTTGTAGGCCGACACCAGCGCATGGCGATGTTCGGCCCCGTCGTAGAAGCCGCGCGCCGTCACCCGCACCGGCTGCATGCGCAGGTGGCTCGCGATGGGAAAGTAGCCGTAGAAGCGCTCGCCCACCGCCACGCCCTCGGCGTTCGAGGCCGCCACGTCGGCGAAGCCCCATACCGGCATGTGGCCCCAGTCGGCATCGCCGGTCGGGAAGAACTGCCAGTACTTCATCACTGCGTCGCCGAAGGCCGCGTAGGTGATGTTGTTGGTGGTCAGCGCGAAGCGGCCGATCTTCATCAGCACCTCGCCGGGCTGCAGCGCACCGGCGTCGGGCGCGGCCACCAGCCGGGTGGTGCCGAGCGCGTTCTTGCGGGTTTCGAGGCGGGTTAAAGTGAATGCGTTGTTCATTCGCAAACTGTAGGACGGCCCGCCTTGCAGCGGGTTCGGAAACCCAGTCCATGCCGGCCGCACCCCGCTCCAAGCCCCTGAAACGCCCCACGCAGGCGCGCAGCAAGTTCACCGTCCAGGCGATCTACGACGCCTTTGTTCGGATTTGGACCGCGCACGGCTGGGAAGGCGTGACCACGCGGGCCGTGGCGCTGGAAACCGGCATCGCGGTCGGCACGCTCTACGACTACTTTCCCGACAAGGAAGCCCTGCTCTCGGGCTATGTCCGCCACTGCATCGAGGCGCTGCTCGCGCGGCTCGATGCGGAGGCGATCGCGCCGACGGACATCGACTGGCGCGAACGCGTGAAGCGCCTGGTGCGCATCACCTGCGACACGCGGCTCGAAGGGCTGCCGGCCTTCGACCCCGAGATGCTGATGCTCGAGCACCGCGTGGCCGAGCCCAAGCACCATCGCCGGGTGTACGACGAACTCGCCGAACGCTGGCTCGGGGCCTTCGCTGCCTGCAAGGACCTGCCATTGCCGCCCCCACCTGCCACAGTCCACGCCCTGCTCACCGCCGCCTGGGGCGGACGCCGCTATCGCCTGCTGGTGCAGCCCGAGGCCGCCGGCGACGGCTGGGTGGGCGAGATGGAGGCGATGGTCACGGCGCGCCTGTCGCCGCGCTGAGCGACTGCAGCCACGCCAGCGTGCCCTGCAGCTCGGCCGGGCGGATCTCGTGCGCGCCCGGAAAGTCCGAACCCGACAGCGCCAGCGGCAGGCCACGCGCCAGTTCGCGCGTGGCCTGCGCAGCGCTCGGGGGAATCACGTTATCGGCGCTGCCATGGCTCACCCACAGCGCCTTGCCCTCGAAGGCCTCCGGCGGCGCGATGTGCGGCACCACCTGCGACAGCAGCCGGCTGTGCCACACCATCGCGGCACGCACCTTCGCGGGCTGCGTGAGCAGCAGCGACAGCGCCATGATCCCGCCCTGGCTGAAACCACCGACCACGATGCGCTCCGGCGGCACGCCGAGCTGCTGCGCCGCCGAGGCGATCATCTCGCCGACCAGGAAGCGGCTTTCGCGCTCCTGCTCTTCGTTGATGTGCCGCTCGCCGTTGGGCAGCACCTCGAATTCGAACCACGCATAGGCATCGGGCGACAGCACATAGGGCGCACGCAGGCTCAGCACGTGAAACTGCGGCGGCATCAGCCGCGCGAGGCCGAACAGGTCCTGCTCGTTGCTGCCCACGCCGTGCATCAGCACCAGCAGCCAGGGCTCGCGGACGTCGGCCTGGGCGCCGTGCGCCAGGAACTTGAAGGGCAGATGGAGTTGTTGGGTCATGGATGGTTCAGAGGGATGCATGAAAGCCTTGCGCCAGCGCCCGGGTCACCTCGGCCGAAGACACTTCGCGGCAGCCGGTGGCGTTCTGCCCCGACCACAGCGGAGAAAAGTCGCCGCTGCCCTGCGCCTCGGCCTTGGCGCGCAGCGGCGCGATGCCCGAAGTGGCGAGCGGAAACTCGGGCGCGGCCGCACCGATGGGGCCCAGCTCGCGCATCACGCGGTTGACGATGCCGCGTGCCGGGCGGCCGGTGAACAGGTTGGTGAGCGCGGTGTGGCGCGCGGCGTCGCTCTTGAGCGCCGCGCGGTGAATCGCGGTCGTCGTGGCTTCCGGCGTCAGCATGTAGGCGGTGCCGACCTGCACGCCCGCAGCCCCCAGCGCCATGGCCGCGGACACGCCGTTTGCGTCCGCGATGCCGCCGGCCGCGATCACCGGCACCTTCACGGCGCGCACCAGCTGCGGCAACAGTGCGAAGGTGCCGAGCTGCTTCGTCAGGTCGTGCGACAGGAAGTGACCGCGGTGACCACCGGCTTCCAGCCCCTGCGCGATGACCGCATCGGCGCCGTGCGCTTCGAGCCACAAGGCCTCGTCGACCGTGGTGGCCGACACCAGCACCTTGGCGCCCCAGCTGCGCACCTGCGCCAGCAGCGCCTCGGACGGCAGGCCGAAATGGAAGCTCACCACCGGCGGCTTGAACTCGGCCAGCAGATTGGCCACCTCGGCGCTGAAGGGATTGCGCCCCGGGCCGGTGGGAATGCTCGCCGCATCGATGCCGAACTCGGCGTAGTACGGTGCCAGCGCGGCGCGCCATGTCGCCTCGCGTTCGGCACTCGGCGCCGACGGCGTGTGGCAGAAGAAATTGACGTTGTAGGGCTTGCCGGTGCCGGCGCGGATCGCCGCGAGCTCGCTGCGCATGGCATCGGGGCTCAGCATGGCGCACGGCAGCGAGCCGAGCCCGCCTGCATTGCTGACCGCGATGGCCATCGCGCTGCCCTGGATGCCGGCCATCGGGGCCTGAATGAGCGGGAGGTCCGTGCCGAGGAGTTGTTGCAGCGTGGTCATTTTTGAAAGCGCTCCTTGTTCGTGTGTCGTCGGATGCCGGCCATTCTCCCGCCAAGCCGGAGGTTGCGGCGGCGGCGGGGTCATCATCGCCAAATGGCTTCGGCACAATCGCGCGCATGCCCCTCCTGAACCCGACACGGCCTGCGACTCCCTCGCGGCCGCTGCAGCGCACCATTGCTGCTGCCATTGCCACCGCCGGCCTCGTCATGCTCGGCGGCTGTCCGCAGAAAGAAGAAGCCCCCGTTACCACCGCCGACGCGCAGGCGGACCAAGCCGCAGTGGCCGTGGCAACCGCCGAGGCCGTTGCCCCCGTGGCACCACCTGCGCCACCAGTGCCTCGCCCCACCGCATCGGCCACGCTCAAGCGAGCCGAACTCATGGCGCTGGTATTCCCCGACTCCCAGGGCGCGGGCGCCGCGCCCCGACAGCCCGACACCGTCTCGCTGCCCGAGAGACGCAACGAGGGCAAGACAGTGCCCGGCAGCGAGGCCGAGCAACACGCTCATGTGTCGCCGCGCGAGGTGGTGCGGCTCGACGATACGCACGCCGTCATGCTGACCGAGACCGTGCCGCTCGACGACCGAGGCCAGCCGATGAACGGCCACGTGAACGGCGCATGGCTCGGCGCCTACTTCTTCGAACAGGGCGCCGAGGGCTGGAAGCTCGCGAGCCGCAACGACGCCGTCGACTACCTCGGCTTCATGGGCAACCTCGGCACCACCAAGGTCGAGCGCATCGCACCCCAACGCTTTGCGCTGACCATTGCCCATGGCAGCTGCTGGCAGGGCTACTGCGGGCAGTGGCTGTCGGTGTACGGGCTCGAAGCGGGCAAGGTGCGCGTGCTGGCAAGGGGCATTGCGCTGTCGGCCACCAACGAAGGCGCCGACGAGTCCTGCGATAAAGAGCCCAGGCCCGGCAAGCCGGAAGAGCCGCCACGCGGCGCGTGCTTCGACGTCAGCGGCACGCCGAGCTTTACGCTGGGCACCGACGAAGAGCCGGGCGAGATGCGCATCGCGTTCAAGGGTGAGCGAACGAGCGGCACCAAGAGCCGCCGCGTGCTCACCATCGACAGCACGCTGGTCTATGCCTGGCGCAACGGCGCCTACGTGCTGACCGAAGGGCGCAACCCCGTGCCGTCGTTCTGACGCACCGGCGCTGCAGCACTGCACCCGCCGGTTATTCCTCGCTCGTCCATTCAACCTGCACGCCCAGGCTGCGCAGGTTTTCCACGAAGCGCGGATGCGCCCGGCGGATCGGCGCGGCGTTGCGGATCTCCGACTTGCCCTCGATGCTCGCCGCCACCATGAACAGCGCGATCGCCACGCGAATGATGTAGGGGCTCTCCACCACCGCGGGCGTCAGCGGATTGCCGCCGAAGGTGATGAGCCGGTGCGGGTCCGACGAGAACACATGGGCGCCGAACTTCGAGAGCTCGCCGGTCCAGCCCAGCGCCCCGTCGTACACCTTGTTCCAGAACATCGCGTTGCCCTGCGCACGCACGCCCAGCGCGATGAAGATCGGCAGCAGGTCCACCGGAAAGTAAGGCCACGGCGCGGCCTCGACCTTGGTGAGCACGTTGCTCGTGAAAGGCGTCTGCACCTTCAGCGGACCGGTGCGGATGGCGCGCGACCAGCCGTCCTCGTGCGCGATCTGCACGCCGAACTTCGCGAAGGTGCGGTCGATCAGCGGAAAGTTGGCCGGCGCGCTGTTGCGCACAACCACGTCGCCACCGGTGATGGCGCCCAGCGCGAGAAAAGTCGTGATCTCGTGGAAGTCTTCGTCGAAGCGGAACTCGCCGCCCTTGAGCACCTCGCCGCCGTGCACCGTGAGCCGCGACGTGCCCATGCCCTCGATGCGCACGCCGATCATCGCCATGAAGCGGCAGAACTCCTGCACATGCGGCTCCGACGCGGCATTGGTCAGCGTCGAAGTGCCCCCCGCGGCGGCAGCGCACAGCACGAAGTTCTCGGTGGTGGTTACCGAGGCGTAGTCGAGCCAGTGGTCGGTGGGCACGAGCCTCCCCTTGCTGTACACGAGCAGCGAGCCTTCGGTGCGCTCGACCTCGCCGCCGAAGCGCTGGAACACCTCGACGTGCGGATCGATCTCGCGCACGCCCAGCGTGCAGCCCTTGACGTTGTCCTCGAGCCGCGCCACGCCGAAGCGCGCGAGCAGCGGCGGCACCAGCATGATCGACGAGCGCATCTCCTCGGGCAGCCGGTGCAGCGATGCGTTGAAGGTGGTCTCGCGGTGGTGCAGCTCGAGCGTGCCGGTTTCGTGGTCCATGTGCACGTCGCTGCCGAGGGTGCGGAAGATGTCGAGGATCTTGCGCACGTCGGTGATGTCGGGCACGCCATGCAGGCGCAGGGGCTCCCAGGTGAGCAAGGTGGCGCAGAGCACCGGCAGCACGGCGTTCTTGTTGGCGGAGGGGGTGATGCGGCCACGCAGCGGCGTACCGCCGTGCACGATGAGGTTGGACATGGATGTGCGGGAAAAGCGGAAGGCGGTGGGGGGAAAGGGTCGCGGACCATCCGAAACCGGAGACGGGCACTTTACCGTCTGAAAGCAGCATGAACAGCGCTGAAGTTGTAAGAAGTTCGAAGCGGAAGACGCCGAATTGACAATTCTTTCGCATTCCATCCGACCGGATTCCCGAACCGGCTTTCTACGCGCCCGCTCGACAGCCGGCGGGATTCGCGACGAACTTGTTACTCACCGCTGCGCCCCTGCCCGACTAGATTGGTTGCACCCAGCCAGCCCCGCTGGAAAAACAACCTCGAAAGGACAGACAAATGAGCCACGCCTACACCGGCGGTTGCGCGTGCGGCGCGATCCGCTATGAGATTTCAGCCGAGCCCGTCTTTCAGAACGATTGCCAGTGCCGCGACTGCCAAAGAAAGAGCGGCACCGGCCATGGCTCGTACCTCACCTTTGCGCGCAGCGGCGTGAAGCACAGCGGCCAGGCCACGCTGTGGGACATGGTGGGCGACAGCGGCAACGTCAAGACCCGGGCGTTCTGCCCATCCTGCGGCTCGCCCGTGTACATGACCTTTGCGGCGATGCCCGACGTCTTCACCGTGCACGCCGCGAGCCTCGACGACCCGGGCCGGTACAAGCCCCAGGTGGTCACGTACGCCGTGCGCGGACACGAATGGGATTTTCTGGACCCGGCATTGCCCAAGTTCGACAAGATGCCGCCGATGTGAAAGGAAGGCCCTGCCCCGTCACAAGCGACCGGCCATCATTTCATCGGCTGGCGAATGATCGTTTTCCATTTCTGGGGATCGGCCCGCCGCAAGTCGCTCAGGTAGATCTCGTGGTGCTTGCCCGCCCGATCGCCTCGCGCATCGATGAAATCATGCAGCCGTTCGATCGTGGGGCCTTCCTCCGAGAACGGCCCCACATGCAGTACCTGAGCGCACGACCCCTCCGAAAAACTCTCCAGCCGCAGCCTGTCGATGGCCGGTGCTACCTTCTTTCGCCGCACTTCGGCAATGGCAGCCTCGACGACTTCGTCCGCGACGAATTCCGGCTGCATGATCATCATCGTCCACATCCATTTCGCCTTGTCATCGGCAACGAAGACAGACATGTCGTCGGCCCACCAAAGCCCTTCGAGCGGCATGACCGCATAGTCGATCGCTTGCGGGCCCTTTTTGACCATGAACTTGGCGGTGTACGAGACAGAGAACAAAGCCTCCACGGCTTGCCTGTATTCCTGCGACGTGTTGGGATCGCCTCGACCATCGACCATGACGAACCTGAATCTCGGAACATCGACCTGGACCACCGTCTTGGCGGAAGGTTGATAGAGATGCTTCAGTTCTTTTTTAAGGTCGATTTTTTCCATGGACACGCTTTTCCTCGTCGCCCCATCGCGCACCGCGTCGCCGGCTGGCATAGGGCAGCACGAACATATAAAGACCGCTGAACAGCAGCAAGAAAAGCGGCAGCAGCGGCGAATAGGTGACCCAGGGCGGCGGTTCCCCCCAAGCCCGGACGGCGAAGTTGGCGATGACGGTGACCGTGAAGGCCATGGACAGCCAGCGGTGGGTCTGCCGGACCCAATTGTTGTTCCAGTTCAAGGCGACCTCCTCAGCCGCGTCCCTGGATCATCTTCCACCCGTTCCCCGACGGGTCGCGAAAGCCGGCGTCCACGGTGCCGAAGCGATCCACCGGCTCCTGCGTGAACTCCACCCCCAGGGCGAGCATCCGGTCGTAGGCAGCGCGGCAGTCGTCCACCGTCAGCACGAGCGGCGGCATCGCACCCTTGGCCACGATGGCGCGCACCGCCTGCGCCGTGGCCGCATCGAGCACCGGCGGCCCGGGTGTGAACAGGCCGAGCTGGAACGACGGCTGGTCCGGGTGCTGCACGGTGAGCCAGCGATAGTCGCCGTTCTTCACGTCCGTGTGGACACGGAAACCGAGCTTCTCTACATAGAACGCCAGCGCTTCGTCCTGATCGCGCACATACAAACCGACGACATCAATGCCCTGCTTCATCACGAACTCTCCTGTTGTTGTTCGGGCTCGTTTGTACCGTCTGCCGCCTGGCGTCGCTTCTCCGAAACTGCGGTCGTGAGGTCGGGCCGGCGCGCAGCGCTGACGATGCAGACGGGCACGCGGCCGGGCTCCTGCTGCGCCGTCGCCTTCCCGCGCGAGCGGATCGCGCTCGGACTGTCGCCGGTGATGTCGCGGAAGGTGCGCCCGAAGGTGCCCAGGCTCGCCCAGCCCGTGTCGAAGGCGATGTCGGTGATCGGCAGATCGGTTTCGCGCAGCAGCGCCATCGCCCGCTCGATGCGCCGCGTCAGCAGGTACCGGTGCGGCGGGATGCCGAAGGCCTGCTTGAACGATCGCGCGAAGTGAGCCTCGGACACACCGCTCACCTCTGCCAGCCGCCCGACCGGCCACTCTTCGTGCGATGCGGCGTCCATCCGGTCCTTGGCGCGCAGCAGCCGGCGCAACAGGTCGGGATCCTGGGTTGCAGGGCCTGCGCTCATGCGGTTTCCGGATGCAGGTTGAGAAGCACTGAGTCTCCTGGAGATGCAAAAAATTCAACGTCGTTCATTTCGGAGTTTGAAAGACAAAGGGGGTGGCAGGCGGACCGAACCATGGCCGCACGGTCAAGGCCGATTCTCCAACCACCGCTACACGCGCGCGAAGCGCGCCGGTCCCTCCGCCGTCCAGCCGCTGCCGCCGGCGGGGTCGAGGTCGCGATGRCACCGTGTGAGCCCGTCGTCCAGGTCGAGGGTGACGCCGATTCGCCAATGGCCGGTGACGCCGCGCTCCACCTGCAGCACGGCGAAGCCGTTGCCGGTGCCCACGGCCGCCGTGACCATGGTGGCGCTGAAGGCACCTGGCACGGCGCCGAGGTCGACCTGGCCGTCGAGCCAGAACGCGTCGGGCCGCGCATTGACGAAGGTCCAGGGTGCATACAGGCCCGAGGACACGACCGAGATCACCTCCACCGGCCCGCCCGCCGTCTGCAGCCAGAGGCTCGACACGCTCGACATGTGGCGGTCGCCCGACAGCACCACCACATGGCGCGCGGTGGTGTCGCGCAGCATTTCGAGCAGCGCGCGCTGCGAGGCCGGGTACCCGCTCCAGTCGTCCAGCCCCAGGCGTTGCGCCGGGTCGCCGAAGACGGCGGCGCGCGGCATCGGGAACAGTGCCACCGGCGATACGATGAACTTGGGCAGTCCGGCGGGCGCGGCCTCCAGCCACTTCTTCAGGTCGCCCATGCCGGCCTCGGCACGGATCGCCGCCTGGTCCAGCGGCGTGGCAAGGGCCGCGGCTTGCGCGTCCGCGCGCAGCGCACGCCGCTGGCGCGTGCTGCGCGTGTCGAGCATGTAGAACGGAAAGCCGGCCGGCGCAATGCGGTAGTCGAAGGGACGCTGGTCGCGATGCGGGCCGATGCCGCGCACCAGCTTGTGCTGCTGCGCGAAGTAGCCGTCGAGCGCGGCGCGCACGGCCGGCGTTGCATAGGGGTCAGGGCCCGGCTCCCAGTCGTCCATCACCTCGTGATCGTCCAGCAGCGGATAGGTCGGCAGCGAGGCCATCACCTGGCGCAGCGCCTCCAGCCTGAAGGTGAGCGCGTAGGCCTGGCCGACGTCGTCGCCGCCCGCCGGCACGAAGAGCCCCGCGGTCTGGTCGACATACACCTGGTCGCCGGCCAGCACCAGCAGTTGCGGCTTGTGCGGCGGCGCGAGCACCTCGAGCCGCTGCGCGAGCCGGCGGTACGACGCCTGTGCGGGCACCCGGTCGACCAGGCCCGGCACGTACTGGCAACTGGCGAGCGCGAAGCACAGCGAGGCCTGCGCGGGCTCGCCCTCGCGCTGCACGGCGCCCGTCCATGCCGGGTCGAGGCGCACCACGGCGCGCTCGCGCTGCGCGTCGGTGGCCGCGTCCAGCGTTCGCATCACCTGGTCGCGGATGGGCTCGATCGGTTCGTCCTGCGGCTGCGCGAACAACCCGGGCGCAAGCCGCCGGCCCAGCACTTCGACGGGGCCGCGCGCCATGGGCAGGTCGTCGTGCGCCGTCAGCACCGCAAAGCCCTGGTACTCGGCGAGCCGGTCGTCGAAGAGGTCGATTTCCACCGCCTCCTGCAGGAGCTTTTCGCGCGTGGTCTCGAGCCCCACCATCCATTCGAAGTCGAAGCACCAGCGACCGCCGCGGCGCCACGCGGGCACGAAGACCACGGCGCGCGCCGACACGTGCGCGGGCGGCGGGCGCAGCGCCAGCCGGCAATGCAGCCGGCCCGCGTTGCCGGCCACGCGGCTCGCATGGCCGAGCCATGGGCCGGTCCACGGCAGGCTGGCCCGCCAGTCGGGCGGCACCGGCTCGCCGGGGCCGGGCTTCTTGTCGAAGGCCTCGAGGAACCGCACGATGTGCGGGAACACGTCGGTGCAGGCCTTCTCGCCGATCAGCGTGTCCTGGTGGCCGTAGGCGCCGAGCACCAGCAGCTGGTGCGGGGTGCCTTCACCCAGGAACAGGTCGCCCCCGGAAGGGCTCGATGAGTCCGACGGGTCCGGCAGCTCCGGTGGCTCCCGCGGCAGGCCTTCGTCCTTGCCGAACACGCGCTTCAGCAGCCAGAAGCTCTCGTACGAGCCGCGCCAATCGAACACCGCGTTGCGCTGCCCGTGCAGCATGAACACCGGAAAGCCGAAGCGCTCGCCGACCTGCTCGAAGCCGACCGCGTGGCCCTGCCCGCCGGCATCGGTCAGTACCTCTTCGCGGGCGTAGTTGCCGACCTGGGCGAGGCCGCGCACCTTCACGAAGCCGTAGATCGAATCGAGCGCATCGAGCGTGTCCTTGCCGATGTTGTGCAGCCGCATGGTCTGGCCGAAGATGGCGTCGGCCCGGTGCCGCACGGCCGCGAAGCCCGGCGCCTTGCGCAAGCGCTCGGCCTCGCCGTCGTCGTCGGGGTAGGGAAAGGTCGCCAGCAGGCCGTCGACGAGCAGGCGCTTCATGTGCGTGAGCGTGGGTCGCGTGTCGAACTCGTCGATACCGATGAACTGCTGCAGGTAGCCCGCCACATAGCCCCGGAAGCGGTTGAAGGCCGTGGCGCGCAGCAGCGGACCCACCTGCGACAGCACCACCGCGCCGATGGACGCATGCAGGCCCGGCAGGCGCAGCACCGCCACGCTGAACATGGCGGCACCGATGCAATGCGCCACCACGTCGACCTGGACGGGCGCCGCTTCGTCGGGCGTCGCATACGCCGCCTGCACGGTGCGCAAGGCGTCCGGAATGTCGGCCTCGGCCACCTCGTCGAACGACCAGTAGGCCCTCGGCCGGCACGGGAAGCCGATGCTGGTGCGCAGGTCGAGCACCCAGACCTCGCGCCCGGCCGCGAGCAGGCTGTGCACCAGGTTGCCGGGAATGCTCTTGTGCGCGAAGGTGGAGCCGCTCGCGCCGTAGCCGTGGATCAGCATCACGGGCCGCGTGCCCCCGCGGCGCGCCGGCGGACGGTAGCGCGACAGCAGCCGCGGCGGCCCGCTGCCCGGGCCGGCCGCGGTGGCTAGCTCGACCGGCTCGGGCCGCACGCCGTACACCTCGCCGGGCAGGCGCTCCCAGTCGCGCTGCGGCGAGTCGGGCGGCGGCACGAAGTGCAGCAGGTGAATGTGCAGCACGATGCGCAGCACCCACAGCGCCAGCTCGGCCAGGTCGCCCAGTTGGTTGGGCATGTCCTGCTGGTGTTCGACGCGCAGCAGGGGTTGCAGCTTCTCCACGAAGTAGGAGGGGTCCAGCACCAGCCGGCCCAGCGGCTTCGGCGCATCGGGGCCGAGCTGCTGCAGCTCGCCCTCGCTCAGTTGCCGCCATGGGTTGCCGCCTTCGACGAACGCGATGCGCTTGGTGAGCCGCAGCCGGTCGCCCTCCTTGAGCGGCGCGCCGTGCTCGACCCGCTCCACCGTCCAGTCGTATTCGATGAGGCGCACCTGCCCGAGGTGGGAGCACAGCGCCAGCAGGTCGGCCATGGCGGGGCCCTCGAAGACGGCATCGTCGTCATCGATCGCGCCGCCGGCCGATGCAGCGCGCGCGTCCAGCAGGCTTTGCACCAGCGCCAGCAGCTTCTTGCGTGCCAACGCGTGGCTGCGCAGGATGCGCTCGATGCTGTCGCACTTCTCGCGCACCAGCATCGATGCGGTGCCGGTGCAATGCGCGACGGGTGCGTTCTCGCCCTTGCCGAAGC
This sequence comes from Variovorax sp. P4_B10, assembly GCF_056402375.1. Taxonomy (NCBI): domain Bacteria; kingdom Pseudomonadati; phylum Pseudomonadota; class Betaproteobacteria; order Burkholderiales; family Comamonadaceae; genus Variovorax; species Variovorax sp. P4_B10. The sequence goes on from NZ_JBFUHN010000071.1 coordinate 24,199, forward strand.
GCAGGACCACCACCGGCTGGGCCAGCGCGCGCGGCGTCGCGCGCAGAGCCGGCACGTCGACCGGCTCGAATTCCACCTCGGCGCTCAGCGCGAAGGCCTGGCCCTCGATGTGCACGCGGCCCGTCATGCGCTCGCGCATCGAGACGCGCGTCGGCGCGGGCGCGCGGGGACGGGTCAGGTCGCGGCGCAACGGGCGCTCCGACGCCGGCGGCTGCGGCGAACCGGCCAGCGCCAGGCCCCAGTCCGTGGCCAGCACAGGCACTGCGCGCTCCGCCAGCGCCGCGATGGTGAGCGAAGGGTTGATGCCGAGCGACACCGGCACGATCGAGCCGTCGAGCACCGCCAGGCCCGGCAACAGCGACGGCGCAGCAGCAGCAGCGCCGTCGTAGACGCGGCCCCAGCTGTCGACGACGCCGCCCTCGCACCCGTCGGCCATCCGGCAGCCGCCCAGCGGGTGCACAGTCAGCACCGACCCCACGCCCTCCAGCCGGTCCGCCAGGGCGGCCAGGCTGCCGAACGGCGGAATCGGTTTCCACAGCGGGTTGGGCAGCACGCGCCCGCCGAGTCCGCCCGCGCCATCGTGGGCCGCATGCAGTGCGCGCATCTGCGCCTCGAACACGGGCAGTGCGGCCACCTTCGGCCACGCCACGCGCACCTGCGCGTCGGCCAGGACGGCGCCATCGCAGTCATGACCGACGAACCTGACCTGGCCGGCCGCCCCGTCGTCGCCCATCATCCCGTAGACCGGCGTGCGGCGCAGCATGTCGTAGTCCACCGCCAGCGGATCGCGCCCTTCGTCCGGCGCGTGCAGGTCGAGGTCCATGTGCGCGAGCGCCTGCAAGGCGTCGGTGGTGGTCACCACTTCGGCCAGCAGGCGGCGCAGCGGCGCGGGAATGGCGAACTCCTCGATCACCAGCGGGCGCTCGCCCTGCTTCGCGCGGGTGCGCAGCAGCCCGGTGATGGTCGGCCCGATGCCGCGCTGTGCCGGCGCATCGCCTTCGGGCGCGCTGGACAGCGCTTCGTCGTCCTGCGCGGCTGCCACCGCAATCATGTCGCCGTTGGCCGAGAAGCCCGCGCCCACCGTCCGCGAGACGGGCAGGCCCGCGTCCCTGGAGCGCAGCATCAGCTCGGTGGAGCCCAGCGTGCCGGCGGCCACCACCACCCGCCGCGCGCGCACCACGTAGGGCCGGGCGTTGTCGGTGCGTGCCTTGCGCCGGTCGGTGAAGAAGAACTCGACCGCATAGCCATCCCCTCCCGGCAGGGCCGCGATGCGGTGCGCGGTGCCGCCGGTGAACAGGCGCGCGCCCCGTGCATGGGCCAGCGCCAGGTAGTTGGTGTCCAGCGATTTCTTGGCGCGGTGGTTGCAGCCGCTCACGCAGTCGCCGCAGCGCAGGCAGCGGTGCATCGCCACCTGGGCCGGCGTGCGCGTGCCGTCGGCGAAGGCGATCGCAACGTGGGCCTTGCCGCGCGCCGCATGCAGCCGCGCGCCGGCCTTCAGCAAAGAGTCGAGCTTCGACACGCCCTCGGGGATCTGCTCCAGCGCCAGCATGGCCTCGGCCTTGCCGTAGCCCTCCGCCAGCGCGGCAAGGCCGAGGCCCGCGGGCCAGGCGCCGCCCTCGAAGGCATCGGGCGTGGCGCGTTCCATCACCGCCGCATTGATCAGCGACCCACCGCCCAGCCCGTTGCCGAGCAGCGCGTTCACCTCGCCGCCCAGGCGAAGGTCGAACAGCCCCGAGGCGTTGCCGCGTGCAGGCCTGCCGTCCTGCATGCTGAAGCGCACGTGCCTCGGCAGCTCGGCGAAGGTGGCCGGAAATTCGCCCGGCAGGTATTCGCTGCCGCGCTCCAGCAGGTAGACCTTGATCGGCACGGCGCCCGGTGCGATGCCGGGCGCTGCATCCACCGACAGCGCGCCCGCCAGCCGTGCCGCCGCCACCGCGCCGCCGTAGCCGCTGCCGATGACCAGCACCTCGCAGTGCAGCGCGTCGGGCGGTGCCGCGGCGATCTCGCGCACCAGCACCTCGGCGCCTTCCGAGAGCAGGCGGTCGCCCGGGGCATGGTCGTCGTGGCGGCGGCCGTCGTTCATGTTCGGCTCCTCGCGGGATGGGTGGCAGATTTTTCAGGAACGTTCGATGGCCGCAGCCAGCGCGCGGCCGAGCCCCCGGTCGTCGACGGGCTTGCGCAGCAGCGGCAGCGCCTGCCGCCGCGCCGCCTCGACCACCGCCGGGTCGGTGTCGGCCGTGACCATGACGATGGGCAGCACGGGGTGTGCCGGCTGCGCGGAGCGCCGCTCGCGCAGGCGCTCGGCGGCGTCGAAGCCCGAGACGCCGCCGCCGAGCCGGCAGTCGACCACCACCGCATCGGGCTCGTCGACCTGCCCCAGTGCCTCGTCGAGCGTGGCGGCGGACAGCACGCGGCAGCCCATCGCGCCCAGCGCGTTGAGGTAGGCGCCGCGCACCATCGGGTCGTCCTCCAGCACCAGCACGCAGCGCCCGGCCAGGCTCCACGGCGCGCCTTCGCCGTCACCCTCGGAGCCGTCGGCGCCGATGGGTGCGGCGCGCGGCAGCCGCAGGCGGAAGCAGGCGCCCGCACCGAGGCTGGACTCGAGTTCGACCGGCACGCCCAGCAGCTCGGCCATCCGCCGCACGATGCCCAGGCCCAGGCCATGCCCCGGGGCGGGCGCGGCGCCGGAACCCGCCGCCTGGAGCTGGACCAGGTCCTCGAACACGAGCCGGTGGTTCTCGGGCGCGATGCCGGGGCCGCTGTCCTGCACCGTCAGCTCGACCTCGGCGTTCGATGCGTCCGATGCGTCCCGCGTGCAGACCCGCACCTCGACCTGCCCGCCCGCGGGCGAGAACTTGATCGCGTTGTCCACGAGGTTGGCCAGCATGCGGCGCAGCAGGTCGGGGTCGGTGCGCACCGCCAGACCGGGCGGGCAGGCGGTGTGCAGAGCGACCCGGCGCGCCGCCGCCGCGGCGCCGAAGCTGGCCATCACGGCGGTCAGCAGCCGATCGATCTGCACGCGCTGCGGCTGGGCCACCACCACGCCGGCGTCGAGTTTCGAGACGTCGAGCAGCGCGTCGAGCATGGCGCGCAACTGCTCCAGGCTGCTGTCGACCACCTCGACGATCGCGCGCGCATCGGGCGCCATCGCCACGTGGCGCAGCGCCCCCACGTTGAGCGCCATCGCCTGCAGGGGCTGGCGCAGGTCGTGGCTGGCGCCGGCCAGGAAGCGGCTCTTGTCGTTGTTGGCGCGCACCGCCTGGTCGCGGGCGATGGCCAGCTGCGCGCGCTCGAACTCCAGCGAGGTGGCCAGCGCCTGGTTCTCGGCGCGGATGCCGAACGACTCCTCGAAGGTCTGCAGGTTGCGCCGGGCAAAGCGCGTCTGCACGCCGAAGAACATCAGCACCAGCGCGGCCACGCCCCAGCCGAGCCAGCCGCCAGCCACCAGCCACATGGCCGCCGTGGGCACGAAAAGCAGCCCTGCGTAGGCCAGGAAGGCGGGCATCACAGTCGCGCTGGTGGACACGGCGCCCGCGCCCCAGGACACCAGGATCATCGTGAGGACCGCATCCAGCGTCGGGTCGAGCCGGGCCATGAACAACGCCGCGGAACCGTTGCAGGCGCCGATCAGCACGTTCCAGCGCACGGTGGCGCGCAGCCGCGCGGCGATCGGGCGGGCGTGGTCGGCGGCCATGCGCGCCAGCGCGGCGGCGCGCCACTCGCGGCTGGCGATCACCGCCGCGAACCAGCCGAGCACCCAAGGCGCGGGAACGTCGCGCCAGACGATGGCCGCGACGACGACGGCGGTAAGCAGGATCTGCCAGCGCAACCCCACGGCCTGCTCGGCGACCACCTGCAGGCGCCGTTCGTCCAGTCCGTCCAGCGCGGCCGGCATGCTCACGCGGCCTCGAGCGCCCATGCCGCCTGCGCGTCGAAGACGCGGCACATGGCATCGGTGCGGTTGCGCGCGCCGAGCGCCCGGTAGACCATCGACAGGTGCACCTTCACGGTGCCCTCGGCAATCAGCAGCTGGCGCGCGATCAGCTTGACCGGCATGCCCCGCATCGCCAGCGCCAGCACCTCGCGCTGGCGCGGCGACAGCTCGACGCGCAGGAAGCCGGCGAGGTCCTCGCGCGGCAGCTCGTCGGGGTCGCGCGCCCGGGTCACGTCGTCGGCCAGCACGAACTCGGCCGGCAGGTAGATCTTGTGGCGCAGCACCACGCGCAGGGCGGCCTCCATGTCCTCGAGCCGGTACGACTTGGGGATGAAGCCGGCCGCGCCGGCCTCGATGACCTCGCGCACGCGCTGCGGCGAGCTTTCCGCCGACTGCATGCACACGGGCGTGGCTTCGAAATGCGCCTTCACGGCCTTGAGCGCAGCCAGCCCGGAGAGCTGGGGGAGGTGGTAGTCGAGCAGCAGCAGGTCGACACCGGCGGGGTCCAGCTGGCAGGCCTGCTCGGCGTCCCGCACGGCTTCGAAATGGAAGGGACGGCCGGGTTCGATCTCGGCGGCCATGCGCTCCAGCAGGAGGCGCGTGCCGTTCCAGACGATCTCGTGGTCATCGACCAGCAGAACCTTCATACAGTCCTCTCGTCTACGGTGACCCTCCCCGTCCTGAATGCAGGTTAGCGCAAAGCCCCCCAATAAGCGAGCGCGCGCACCTACACCAAAGGCCTAGTCGGATGGCCACGCCGGCACCGCGCCGGGGACTAGGCGCTGCGTTCAATTGTTGCGGCGGGCGCCGCGCGGAAGACTGGCTGCATCGATCGCCACTTCGCATCCGATGCACCGAGGACCGCCATGAACACCCCCAACTCTCTTGCCGCGCTGCGTGCCGCATGGGAACCCCTTGCGTGCCGGTTCTGCATCCTGGCGCTCCACCACGTGGAGCTCGCCCGCTGGCTGTGCGCCGCCGCCATGCTCGCGGTCTCGCTGCTGGCGGGCTGCGCCGCATTGCCCGGCGAGGTGCACCGGGTCGCGTCGCACGCGCGCACCGACCTCGGGGACAGCGCCCTCGCCCGCATCGCCGCCGCGTCGCTGCCGGCTGCGGACGGCGCGATGTCCGAAACAGCGGACCTCTCCGGCGTGCGCCTGCTGCCGGGCGGCGACCAGGCCTTCGACGCACGCATCGCACTCGCGCAGGCCGCACGGCACACCGTCGACGTGCAGTACTACGTGGTGGCCGACGACACCTCGGGGCGGCAGTTCCTGCGCGAGCTGCGCGACGCGGCGCAGCGCGGCGTGCGCGTGCGCCTGCTGGTCGACGACCTGTACACGGGCGGAGACGACGAGCTGCTGGCCGGGCTGGCCGCGCACGCCAACGTGGAGGTGCGTGTCTTCAACCCGCTGCCGGTGCGCAGCGGCGGCCTGCGCACGCGCGTGCTGCTGTCGCTGCACGAGATCGGCCGCGTGAACCGGCGCATGCACAACAAGCTCTTCATTGCCGACAACAGCTTCGCCATCACCGGCGGGCGCAACATCGCCGACGCGTACTTCGGGCGCAGCAAGCCGGCGAATTTCATCGACATGGACGCGCTGCTGGCCGGGCCGGCGGTGCGCGCGCTGTCGGCGAGCTTCGATGCCTTCTGGAACGGACCGCTGTCGTACCCCTTCGAAGCCATCGCGGCCGGTGGCCGCCCGGCGCCGGGCGCTGCGCGCGAACGCTTCGCCGCGCTGGTGCGCGACCTCGAACGCTTCATGCCGCCTGCCAACGAGCCCGATGCGCTGGGGCGCGGCCCGGTCGGCGCGCAGCTGGCGCAGGGGCGCATTGAGCTGGTACCCGCGAAGGTGCGCGTGGTCGCGGACGCTGTGGTGCAAGCCCCCTCCGCGGGCGATGCCGGCGGCAGCGTCGAAGAAGCCGCGGAGCCCCAGGGCCGCGAGGGCGCGGTCATGGCCGCGAACCTCGACCTTTTCCGGACCGCGCGCTCCGAGGTGCTCGTCGTCTCGCCCTACTTCGTGCCCATGCCCCGCATGATCGAGGCGCTGACCCATGCGAGCCGCGAGGGCGCGCGCGTGTCGGTGATGACCAATTCGCTCGCCACCACCGACGAGCCGTTGGTGCACTATGGCTACGCGCGCTACCGCAGCGCCCTGCTGCAGATGGGCGCCACGCTGTATGAGCTGATGCCGGCCAGCGAACCGCATCCGGCCTGGAGCGACACCGAAGGCGGCCGCGGCTCGCTCGGCCGCCTGCACGCCAAGCTGGCGGTGGTCGACCGGCGCTGGTTCTACGTGGGGTCGATGAACATGGACCGGCGCTCGGCGCACTGCAACACCGAACTGGGCCTGATCGTCGACAGCCCCGCGCTGGCCGGCGAGCTGGCGGACCTGATCCAGCGCGTGCGCATGCCCGCGAGCTTCACCGTGAGCGAGGCACCGCGGCGCGGCGGCCTGCAATGGAGCTTCCTGCGCGACGGGCGCCACTGGGTGCTGCACCGGGAGCCGGAATCGAACTGGGCACAGCGGCTGCGCTGGTCGGTGCTGTCGCTGGTGGTGAACGAGGACTTCCTGTGATGCGGCCCCGTGCGTCATCCATGCGCCAGCAGCATCTTCATGAACGTGATGCCATTGCGCTGCCCTTTGTCCTCGTCGCAGTTGTTGAAGATGACGTGCGTGTTGCGCACCTTGCAGACCAGGCGCACCACCTCCACCATGATCTCGCGCAGCTCCTGGTCGTGATAGTCGTAGTCGAAGCGCTCGGCCGCCGACGCCGCGCCCTTGATGTTGTAGGTGTCGACATTGCGCCCGTGCAGGCGCACCAGCGCGCAGTCGGGGCTCGTGGTCTCCGCCAGCAGCGGCACGCTGTTGGCAAAACCTTGCGGGCCGTCGACGATGGCATGCACGGCACCGAGCCTGCGCAGGAACTCGATCGTGCCGGCGCGATGCGCTTCGTCCCACCATGAGCGGTGCCGGAACTCGATGCTGACCGTGTGACCGGCCATCTGCTCGACGCAATGCGCCACATGCGCATGTCCTTCGCGGTTGCAGACGAGCCAGGGCGGGTACTGGAAGTGCACCAGCCCGAGCTTGCCCGCCTGCCTGAGCGGTGCGAGGGCCTCGCGGAAGCGCCGCCACAGCTCGACGCTGATCTCGGGCGGCGTGCCGCGGTAGTAGAGGGCCCTGGTGGTGGCCAGGGCTTGCTGGATGTCCTTGTGCAGCACCTTGGGATCGGTCTGGTGGCCCGTGAACAGCCGGAAGGCCTTCACGTTGAAGGTGAACGCCTCTGGCGTGCGCTCGGCCCAGAGCTGCGTGTTGGCCAGCGCCGGGATGCCGTAGAAGCTCGAGTCGACCTCGACCAGCGGGAAGATCGACGCGTAGTAGCGCAGACGCGCCTCGGCGGTCTTCGCCTCCTTCGGGTAGAAGCGACCGCACGCGAGCAGCGTCTTGTCAGTCCAGGAAGCCGTGCCGACCAGGATGCCCATCGGCGCACGCTACCGGTTGGAGCCAGTCGATGGCCGCCTCCTTGGGCGCCATTGCATGTAGGCGAGGATCGCGCCAAAGCGGTCGATGCCTGCCGATCGCCAGCGGGTAACCTCCGACTCCATGAGCCCACCGGAATCTCGCCCCGCATCGATCTGGAACCGCCGACAGCAGTTGCTCGAGCGGCACCTCCTCTAGCAAGTAAAAAACCACCATGGAATCAGGCATTCGCCAAATTACGGTACGAGATCCGCAGAGCGGTTCGTCCTTTCCCGCCATCGTCCAGTATCCGAGCGAAGCGTCGTCCACCGGAACTTCAATCGGGCCGTACCATTTCAACGCCGACCTCGACGCCCCGATTGCGCCTGGCCGCTTTCCGGTGTGTGTGATCTCGCACGGCGGCGGTGGCTCCCATCTGCTCTATCGCTCCATTGCAGGCTACTTGGCGAGGAAAGGTTTTATCGTCGTGAGCCCTGAACATCCGGGTGACAACCGGAACGACGGCTCGCTCTCGAACACGGATACAGCGGCCTCGACCCGCCCACGCCAGGCTTCGTTGGCCATCGATGCTGTCTTCTCGGACGAGTTTCTAGCACCCGCGTCAGATGCCCGGCGAATCTGCGCGCTGGGGCATTCGATGGGCGGCTATACGGCTCTGGCGTTGGTGGGTGGAAAGCCATGGTCCCGAAGAAGGACCCCGATCGCAGTGCAGGCTGACGCGCGGGTCCGGGCTGCGGTGCTCCTGGCCCCCGCGACGGACTGGTTTCTGGCCCCTGCATCGCTTGCCGACGTGAGGTCGCCGATCCTGGTGATCACTGGCGCGCAGGATCAGGTCACCCCAGCAGGAAAGATTGAACAGGCGCTGTCCGCGCTGCCCAAGGGCATCCTGCGGGACCTGATCACCGTCGACGGAGCAGGCCACTACTCATTTCTGACGCCCTTCCCGGCCAGCATGCGGCGGCCCGGGTTTCTACCGGCCACCGATCCAGACGGTTTCGACAGGGAACAGTTCCATGCGCAGTTCCCCGCCACCATCCATGAGTTTCTGATCGACGTCCTGTGAATCACGATGAGCGGACCAGACGGAAGGAGTTGACTTTCACGCCCGGCGCACCGCCTCTCAAACTCGATCCCAACGGCGACTTCGAGGTCGAGGCGCTGTATGCGCGCTACACGATCCTCGCCGACCCGAAGGCGAAATACCCGCTCCTGATGTGGCACGGCGGGGGGCTGTCGGGTGTGACCTTCGAGACCAAGCCGGACGGCGCGCCTGGCTGGGAGAACTATTTCCTCCATGCCGGCTACAGCGTCTACGTCAGCGACGCGGTGGAACGCGGCCGGGCGTCGTGGGCGCGCTACCCCGAGATCTTCAAGAGCGAACCGTTCTTCAGGCCGAAAAAAGAAGGCTGGGAACTGTTCCGCATCGGCGACACCGACTCCTATGCGAGCGACCCGGCGCAACGCAAGGCCTTCCCCGACACCCAGTTCCCGGTCGCCGCGTTCGATCAGTTCGCCAAGCAGGCGATTCCGCGCTGGGGCACCAACGACGCAGGCGGCCTACGATGCTTATGTACAGAAGGCATGCCCCTGCGTGATCCTGGTCCATAGCCAGGGCGGCAACTTCGCATTCAATTCGGCGCTGAAGTATCCGGACAAGGTGAAGGCGCTTGTCGCAGTGGAAACCTCTGGCTCGCCCAATCCCGACACCACTGACTTCGCGCGCATCAAGGGCGTGCCGATGCTCTGGGTCTGGGGCGACAACCTCGACAAGTTTCCGTTCTGGGGCCGCATCACGGCCCAGCAGGAAAAATTTCGCGCGAACCTCGTGCGGGCCGGCGGGACTGGCGACCGGCTCCTGCTTCCGGAGCTCGGCATCCGCGGCAACACGCACATGGTGATGATGGACCGCAATTCGGATCGGATCGCGGCGCTGATCGATCAGTGGCTGAGCAAACAGGGCATCAGGAAGTAGGCCTTCGGAACCTCTGCGCACTGCTCCGATGGTCACGTGGTCTGTGGCGCGATGATCGAGGAGTCCAAACCTTCGTGACCGAGTTCGACCAGGAACAGCCGTTGAAGGCGGTGGCATTGATTGGAGCAATTGATTGCAAAAGCACCAGAGAAAGAAGCGCGGCATGCCACGTGATTTGGTTGCGGCTCTCGTCGTCGTCACGTTTGGCTTGGCCGGCGTACTTGTCACCCTCTATGGCGACGAGTGGTTCGGCTCGCCTGCACAGCGATGCCATGATTCTTGTGCCACTCAAGGCAAGGAAGGTGTGATGGCTCTTGTGTATCCAAGGACAATGACAGGTTCTAAGGATGGCCCGCGCGAATGCCGTTGCCGTTGAAGTCAACGGTAGCTGAGCGACTGCTTTCTGGTATCACTTCTCGCCGCATCGGGCCCAATGCTTTGAAAACCTATGCGCCTTCAGCCGGCCATAAGCAGACCTTCGCAACGTATTGCTCGATGTCCGCTTCAGCCAAGAGCTTGCGTAGGGGGCAGCGAGACGACTGCCGGCAGATGCTGCAGGACTCGCTGTCGGTCGCTGGGCGCCCTTCGGCACTACCGAGGTCCCGCTTCAGCCCGCTCGCCCGGCCAGCGCCGTCAAGGCCTGCGCAGTCGCCGCATCGGCGGGAAAGAAGGACTCGACCGCCAACTCCTGCAGCGTCACGTCCACGGGCGTGCCAAAGATGGTCGTCGTGCTGATGAAGCTCAGCACGCCGGTCTCAGTGCGCAACTGCAAGGGCACGACCACGCCGGACAAGTCGCTAGTCGGGGGCGGCCCGGGGTCGGCCATCGGGTAAGCTGCCAGTTCTCTGCGCAGCGCCTTCAGCACCGGGTCCCCCGTGGCGGCGATCTGCTGGGCCAGGCGCTCGAGCAGATGGGCACGCCATTGCGCCAGATTCACGATGCGCCTGGCCATCCCCTCGGGGTGCAGCGACAAACGCAGCACGTTCAGCGGATGCTGCAGCAGCGCCGGATAGGGCTCGTGCCCCGTGAGCACAAGGTCCACCGCACCTCGCGCGGCCTGAAGCGCCGGATCGTCCAGCGCGCGCTGGTGGTACATGGGCGCGTAGCCTGCCGCCACCAGCAAGGCATTTCGTTCGCGCAGCGGCACGTCCAGTCGCTCCACCAGGCGCAGCACCATCTCGCGGCTCGGCGCAGCTCGGCCGGTCTCCACACAGCTCAGGTGGCGCGTCGAGATCTGGGCCTCTTGCGCCAGGTCGAGTTGGCTCAAGCGGCGATGCTCGCGCCAGTGCCGCAAGTGCATTCCGAAGGAGTCGCGGACGCCGGGGCGCGTTTCGAGGGCAGTGGTCATGCAGTCGATTGTGGCGCGCTGCGTCGTGGCCGCCATGACGTCCGAGGTCATAGACCGTGCCGGGTGGGCAGCGTGATCTGACAAAAAGGCAAGAATGTATTTCTAATCAATGACGTACTGCAGTTCGATGGTGAAAGATCGAAACTTACAGAATCCGCTCCAACGCTGGTGCAATTTCAAAGTTGGCTCGCAAAGAGGTGCCGGCAAGTTCCGTTCTGGCTCTGCGCTAGATGCACCTTCAGAACGTCGGCACCGTCCCTAGTCTGTTGAATCAACCTCCGGTTTGCGGTCGCGTTTGACTCGCACCTTGTCTCATCAACTGAAGATTGCCGCGCAGTCTTCTCTCACCATCATTGCGGTCATAGGTTCGAGGGAGAGGGAAGGACCGCACTGCAAAGCGGACATCTACAACGAATGCGCAAAAGACGGCTCTGGTTCGTCTTCAACCGAGAAGCAGACCTTCACGACTGGCAGTGCTGGCCGGAAACGGTAGCTGCGATGCGCACCCTCGCAGACGCCAATCGAGACATTGCCATCGGCACAGCCTATGCCGCTTTCGTGCTCAGCGTGACACGAAACAGCGCGTCGTCCTGAAACTGGTAGTGCCGTGTGTTGGACCCAAAATCGCCTTTGACCCACCATTTCTCCCCAGGGCTTTCTCTGAAAGAAATTCCCTCCCGCGTGAAGCCCTGCTTCGCCTCATCGAAGCTCTCATACAAGGGGACGCCCACTTCGTCACGCGCGATAGGCCTAAAACCTTCGCTGGCCGCGATATAGAGAAACACAACGTCTAGCTTCTGATCTTGGTCGAATCGGAACTGAAAACCGGACGCGTGTGCTGCAGCCCAATAAACATCCTCAAGATTCTCATGTGTCCGGTCGAAGTCGTAGACGACTTGCATGTCCTGCACCTCCAACACTTCGACAACCTCGTCGTCCTTCAGCTGCCGCCCCAGCAGCGACTCGAAATCCATAGCACTTCCCTTGCTAGAAGTAGGAAACCTTGCTCGTTAGTCTAGTGCCCCACAGGACCGGATTTGACCGCGCGGTGGTCTGGTCATGGCCGAGGCTGTGTGGAAACGCCCTCATCGCGCCAGTATGCCGAACTCTCATGCTGTCGATGCCTTGGTGGGCCTCAATAGGCAGCCAGTAGGCGGTCTGTCGAGAATGACTGCGTTTGATGTGCACTGGAGCGCCGCATGTCGGCAAGGCTGCATCTGAGAGGCTCACGCCCCCACCAACCGCATCGCCTTCATCGTCTTCGCCATCCCCAGAATCCGCATCACCCGCTTGAGGTTGTACGCCAGCACGTGCAGGCTCATCTCGGTGCTTACGTGCTCCAGCGTCTTCGTCAGGAAGTGGGTGGACCCCATCCAGTGTTTCA
>NZ_JBFUHN010000072.1:0-35868 GCF_056402375.1 Variovorax sp. P4_B10
GTGCGTGGTCGCTGTGGCCCTGGCGGTCGCCTATCCGAACCTGCCGGACATCTCGGAACTCTCCGACTACCGGCCCAAACTGCCGCTGCGGGTTTTCTCCGCCGAAGGCACGCTGATTGGCGAATTCGGCGAGGAGCGCCGCAATCTCACACCGATTGCCGCCATTCCCAAGGTCGTGAAGGACGCGGTGCTCGCCGCCGAAGACTCACGCTTCTACGACCACGGCGGCGTCGACTACAAAGGCATGGTGCGCGCGGGTCTGGCCAACTTGAACCGCGTGAAGAGCCAGGGCGCCTCGACCATCACGATGCAGGTGGCGCGCAACGTCTACCTGAGCTCCGAGAAGACGCTGACCCGCAAGGTCTACGAGGTGCTGCTGACCTTCAAGCTCGAGCACCTGCTCAGCAAGGACCAGATCTTCGAGATCTATCTGAACCAGATCTACCTCGGCAACCGCGCCTATGGCTTCGCAGCCGCCTCGGAAGCGTACTTCGGCAAGCCGCTGCAAGACCTCACCATCGCGCAGGCCGCCATGCTGGCAGGCTTGCCGAAGGCGCCGGGCGCCAACAATCCTGTCAACAACCCGCAGCGCGCTCGCGGCCGCCAGTTCTACGTGATCGACCGCATGCAGGAAGCCGGCTTCATCACCGCCGAACAGGCCGCCGAAGCCAAGAAGGAAGAACTGCACCTGCGCGATGCCGCCGACCCGAACCGGCTGCACGCCGAGTACGTGGCCGAAACAGTGCGACAGCTGATGTATGCACAGTACGGGGACAGCACCTACACGCGCGGCCTCAAGGTCTACACCTCGCTGGTCGCGGCCGACCAGGCGGCTGCCTACAAGGCCCTGCGCAAGGGCATCATGGATTACGAGCGCCGTCAGATCTACCGCGGCCCCGAGAAGTTCGTCGACCTGCCCAACGACCCGAAGGATCTCGATGAGGCGGTCGACGACGCACTGACCGATCACCCCGACAACGGCGACGTGATGGCGGCCGTGGTGCTCAAGGCCAACGCCAAGGAAATCTCGGCGGTGCGCGGCAACGGCGATGCGGTACAGATCACCGGCGAAGGCCTCAAGCCTGCGCAGTCAGGCCTCTCCGACAAGGCGCCGCCCAACATCAAGATCCGCCGCGGCGCGGTGATCCGCGTGGTGAAGACACCCAAGAACACCTGGGAAATCACGCAGCTGCCCGAAGTGGAAGGCGCCTTCATCGCCATGGACCCGCGCGACGGCGCCATCAAGGCGCTGGTCGGTGGCTTCGACTTCGGCAAGAACAAGTTCAACCACGTCACCCAGGCCTGGCGCCAGCCGGGTTCGAGCTTCAAGCCGTTCATCTATTCGGCGGCGCTCGAAAAGGGCTTCACCCCTGCCACGGTCATCAACGACGGTCCGCTCTTCTTCGACGCCGGCACCACCGGCGGCCAGCCCTGGGAGCCCAAGAACTACGGCGGCGGCTACGACGGCCCGATGTCGATGCGCACCGCGCTGATGAAGTCGAAGAACCTGGTGTCGATCCGCATCCTGCAATCCATCGGCACTCGCTACGCGCAGGAATGGATCACCAATTTCGGCTTCGACAAGGACAAGCACCCCGCCTACCTCCCGATGGCGCTCGGCGCGGGCGCGGTCACGCCGATGCAGATGGCGGTGGGCTACTCGGTGTTCGCGAACGGCGGCTACCGTGTCAATCCCTATCTCGTGACCCGCATCACCGACCACAAGGACAAGCTGCTGGTCGACAAGCAGCCCTCGCTGCTCAACGAGGCGAACCGCGCCATTCCCCAGCGCAACGCCTTCATCATGGACACGCTGCTCAATTCCGTGGCCCGCGCCGGCACGGCCGCGAAGGCTCAGGCCATGCTCAAGCGGGTCGACCTCTACGGCAAGACCGGCACCACCAACGATTCGCTCGATGCGTGGTTCGCGGGCTTCCAGCCCACGATGACGGCCATCTCGTGGATCGGCTACGACACGCCGCGCAACCTGGGTGACCGTGAAACCGGTGGCGGCCTGAGCCTGCCGATCTGGATCAACTACATGGAGACCGCCATCAAGGGCGTGCCCGTGACCGACCTGTCGACCACGCCGCCCGCAGGCATCGTGAGCGTCGGCGGCGAGTGGTACTACGACGACTACGCGCCGGGCCGCGGCGTGGCGAGCCTGGGCGTGGAAGCGGCGACGCCTGTGGCACCGGCAGAATCGTTGACCGGCGTGCCGGTGAGCCCGCCAGCGCCGCCGGAAGAGCGCAACCGCATCCTCGACCTCTTCCGGAACTGAGGATGACGGATCAGGCGGCCGCGAATTCCAGCGGCTGCCCTGCCTGCCTGGTGGCTTCGCGCGACAGGTTGCCGAAGAACTCCTCGCCCGTCTTGGTGTCGACCCAGGCTTTTCCGTCGTGCCGATAGTGGTAGCCGCCGGAGCGCGCGGCCAACCAGATTTCCTGCAGGGGCTTCTGCAGATTCACGATCAACTGGCTCCCGTTCTGGAATGAAATCGTGATCATCCCGCCCACCCGCTGGTTGTCGATGTCGGCGTCGGTCGCGTCGTTGATGCGATCGCAGCCCTGCTCGATCGCGGCGAGCGCGGCTTCGGCGCGGTCCATGTACTCGGTGTCGGTCATTACAATTTCGTTATGTTGAATGTTCGCCAAATTCTAGTGACCGCCCGCGGCCGCACTGCGCTCATGGTCTGCATCGCCGCTGCGGCAGCCGGCCTCGCCGCCTGCGGCCAGCGCGGAGCGCTGTACCTGCCGACCGATCCGGCAGCCGCCCAGCGGGCCACCCTGCCGCAGCTGCTCACGCCCGGCGATCGGGCCGCATCCGACGAGGCTGCGCCGAAGCCTGCTGCGGCCAGCAGCGCACCGGCGGCAGCCACCACGGGCAGCGGAGCTCAAAAGTGACGAACACCGCCCTCCCCGGCCACCCCCATATTGCGCACCGCGACGACGCGCTTCATGTCGAGGGATTGGCTCTCGATGCACTCGTCCGCGAGCACGGCACGCCGCTGTTCGTCTATTCGAAGCAATGGATGCTGGATGCACTGGCCGCCTACCAGCGCGGCTTCGAGGGCCGCGATGCCCTGATCTGCTACGCGATGAAGGCCAACTCTGCGCTCGGCGTGCTGCGCGTGTTCGCCGAGGCGGGTTGCGGCTTCGACATCGTGTCGGGCGGCGAGCTGGCGCGTGTACTGGCCGTGGGTGCCGATCCGGCAAAGATCATCTTCTCGGGCGTCGGCAAGACGCGTGCGGAAATGCGCCAGGCCCTGGCGGCCGGCATCGCCTGCTTCAACGTCGAGAGCGAAGCCGAGCTCGATGTGCTCAACGAAGTGGCGCTGGCCGAAGGCCGCTGCGCGCCGATCAGCATCCGCATCAATCCGAACGTCGATCCGAAAACGCACCCCTACATCTCCACCGGCCTCAAGGGCAACAAGTTCGGCATTGCCCACGACCGCGCGGTCGAGGCCTATCGCCACGCCGCGAAGCTGCCGGGGCTCGAGGTGGTCGGCATCGACTGCCACATCGGCTCGCAGATCACCGAAGCCTCGCCGTACCTGGACGCCTGCGACCGCGTGCTCGACCTGGTCGAGGCCATCGAAGCGGCCGGCGTGCCGATCCATCACCTGGACTTCGGCGGCGGCCTGGGCATCGACTACAACGGCGAAGTGCCGCCCAAGGCCGATGCGCTCTGGCAGCAGTTGCTCGCGCGGCTCGACGCCCGCGGCTTCGGACAGCGCAAGCTCGTCATCGAACCCGGCCGTTCGCTGGTCGGCAACGCAGGCGTGTGCGTGACCGAGGTGCTCTACACCAAGCCCGGCGAGGACAAGAATTTCTGCATCGTCGATGCGGCGATGAACGACCTGCCGCGGCCCGCGATGTACCAGGCCTTCCAGAAGATCGTGCCGCTGCGCATCCGCGCCGGCGACGCGCCGACCTACGACGTGGTCGGCCCGGTCTGCGAAAGCGGCGACTGGATCGGCCGCGACCGCGCACTCAACGTGGTGGCCGGCGACCTGCTGGCGGTGCTGTCGGCGGGTGCGTACTGCATGAGCATGGCCAGCAACTACAACACGCGCGGCCGCGCCGCCGAAGTGCTGGTGAGCGGCCAGAGCGCCACGCTGATCCGTCGCCGCGAGACGATGGAAGACCAGCTGCGCAGCGAGCAGATCGAAGGCTGACCCGCGTCAGCCGGTGGCGCTGCGCAGCGGCTTTTCGCTGCCGCGCGCACCGGCGGGCTGCTTCGGCTTTCGCTTGCTCGCGTAGTTCCACACACGCCACCCGAGCAGCACCGCGATGATCGCGGCGTAGATGAACACCTCGGCAAAGTTGTTCTTGCCCGCGCGCATCCAGAAGAAGTGCAGCAGGCCGAGCCCGGCAATCAGATAGACCAGCTTGTGCAGCATCTGCCAGCGCCTCGCCCCCATCGCCTTGATCGCGCGATTGAACGACGTGGCGGCCAGCGGCGTCAGCAGCACGAAGGCCGAGAACCCCACCAGGATGAACGGCCGCTTGGCGATGTCCTTGGCGATGTCGCCCCACTCGAAGCCCATGTCGAACCAGCTGTAGCACAGCAGGTGCAGCACCACGTAGAAATACGCGAACAGGCCCAGCATGCGGCGAACGCGCGCCAGCGCATTGGCCTTGGTGATCACGCGCAGCGGCGTCACCGCCAGCACGATGCAGATGAAGCGCAAGGTCCAGTCGCCCGTGGCGCGAATCAGGAACTCGGCCGGGTTCGCGCCCAGCCCGTCGGTGAACGCGCCATAGGCCAGCCGTGCGAACGGCAGCAGGCAGAGCAGAAAGATGACCGGCTTGGTCGCCGGATGCATGAGCAGCTTGTTCATGGGGCGAAGGCCGGATGAGCAGCGGGCTCAGTAGTTCTTCTTTAGGTCCATGCCCGCATAAAGCTGGCCGACCTGGGCTTCATAGCCGTTGAACAGCAGCGTCTTGTTCCGCTTGGCGAACAGGCCACCACCGTCGCCGATGCGGCGTTCGGTCGCCTGGCTCCAGCGCGGATGGTCGACGTTCGGGTTGACGTTCGAATAGAAGCCGTATTCCTGCGCCGCCGCCTTGTTCCACGCCGTGCTCGGCTCCTTCTCGACGAAGCGGATCTTGACGATCGATTTGGCCGACTTGAATCCGTATTTCCATGGCACCACGAGACGCACCGGCGCGCCGTTCTGGTTCGGCAGCACCTCGCCATACATGCCGAAGGCCAGCAGCGTGAGCGGATGCATCGCCTCGTCCATCCGCAGGCCTTCGGTGTACGGCCAGTCGAGCACGCGCGAGCCCACGAAGGGCATGGTCTTGGGATCGGCCAGCGTCACGAATTCGACGAACTTGGCATTGCCCTGCGGCTCGACCTTCTTGATCAGTTCGGCCAGCGAATAGCCGACCCACGGGATGACCATCGACCAGCCCTCGACGCAGCGCAGGCGGTAGACGCGCTCTTCCTGCGCGCTGAGCTTGAGCAGGTCCTCGATGCCGTACTTGCCCGGCTTCTTGACCAGGCCTTCGACCTCCACGGTCCACGGGCGGGTCTTCAGCGTGCCGGCGTTCTTGACCGGATCGCCCTTGTCGGTGCCGAACTCGTAGAAGTTGTTGTAGCTCGTCGCGTCCTTGTAGTCGGTGAGCTTTTCCATGGTCTGCGCACCCGGCACCGCGGACTTGGCGCCCGGCAGCAGTGCCAGCTTGTGCGGGCCTGTCGCCTGGGCGAAGGCCTCGCGCCCGGCAAAACTGGCCAATGCCGCGCCCGCCGCGCCGCCGGCCATCAGCTTCAGCAGGTCGCGCCGGCCTTCGTAGGCAGCGCGCGGCGTGATTTCGCTCGAGAGCGGATGGACGAAACCGCTGGTGTCGCGACGGTGCGGACGGGAATGGAACGACATGACAGGCCTTTCGCGTGAATCGGTGTGCTCAGGGTAGTTCGTGACATGCCCTGGTTTGGTTACGCGCCATCGAGGCGCATGGTTTCAATTCTTCGCAAAGGGCCGGAAAAGACCGGGAAGGGGCCCGCGCCTACAGGGTGCCGTAGCTGTGCAGTCCGCTCAGGAACATGTTGACGCCGAGGAAGGCAAAGGTCGTGACCGCCAGCCCGCCCAGCGCCCACCAGGCCGCCACCGTGCCGCGCAGGCCCTTCACGAGCCGCATGTGCAGCCAGGCCGCGTAGTTGAGCCAGACGATCAGCGCCCAGGTTTCCTTCGGGTCCCAGCTCCAGTAGCCGCCCCAGGCGTCCGCAGCCCACAGGGCGCCGAGCACGGTGGCGATGGTGAAGAAGGCGAAGCCGACGGTGATCGACTTGTACATGACATCGTCGAGCACCTCGTTGGCCGGCAGGCGGGCCGCGATGCGCTTGCGCCCGAGCAGGATGCCCGCGGCGATCAGCGCCGAGATGCCCGCATAGATCACCCAGTAGCTGCCACCGGCTTCCTGCACGCGCTGGCGGAACGCCACCGGCACGAAGCACAGCGCCACGCCCAGCAGCCAGATCGGCGTGAGCTTGTACCAGCGCTTCTCGTCGGCCTGCTCCTTGATGAGGTAGGCGAAGGCCACCATCGCCGCGAGCGAGAAGGTGCCGTAGCCGATGAAGTTGGCGGGCACATGCAGCTTCATCCACCAGCTCTGCAGCGCAGGCACCAGCGGCTGGATCTCGTGCGCATTGCGCACGATCGTGTACCAGAGCAGAAAGCCGACCGCAGCGCTGACGACCAGCATCACGAAGGCGCCGAGCGCACGCGTGCCATAGCGCGATTCGAAGTAGAGATAGAAAGCCGCCGTCAGCCAGCAGAACAGCACGAACACTTCGTACAGGTTGCTAACGGGGATATGGCCGATGTCCGGGCCGAGCTGGTGGCTTTCGTACCAGCGCACCATGGTGCCGATCAGCGCCATCGTGATGGCGGCCCATGCCAGGCGGGAGCCGATCATGTCGAGCGCATCGCCCTGCTTGCCGCCGAAGAAACCGAGCCAGTAGAACAGCGTGCTCATGAAGAACAGCACGCTCATCCAGAGGATGGCCGACTGGCTCGACAGGAAGTACTTGAGCCAGAACACCGTGTCGGCGCGCGCCAGGTCGCCCTGGTAGGAGCTGATGGCCAGGAGCGAAGCCGCGGCCACCACGATGGCCAGCACCCGCAGCGGACGCCAGAACCAGCCGATGGAGATCATCGCGATCACCGCGGCGGCCAGAATCGGCTTCTCGTAGTAATCCATCGACCCCGCATGGCGCGCGAAGGCGAACAGGCCGCCCGCCAGCACCAGCGCCGCGAACACCCAGTCGAACAGGTTGCGGCGCGAGAGCCAGCTTTCGTGGAGCGTGAGGGTCGTGGTGTTCATGGTGTCTCTGGTTCTGCTTTGTTCAGCGCGAGCAGCTTGTGCTTGAGATGCTCGAATTCACGGTCGCTGTCGATCGTCTTGCGGTTGACCGAGAAGGCCATCGTGGCGGCCGTGGCGTTGCCCCCGGGAGCGGCGCCATCGGGTGTCAGCCACACCCACAGTCGGCGCTCGCGCACGTACAGCATGGCAAAAATCCCGACGATCAGCAACAGGCAGCCCAGATAGACGACGTTCTTGCCAGGGGCGCGCGCCACCTGGAACACGCTGGCCTGCACCTGGGTGAAGTCGGTCATCATCATCGCGACGGGCGCCGGGTAGAAGTGCGCGTCGCTGATGGCCAGCACCGCCTGGGTGAGGTAGGCCTGCGATTTGCCGTCGCTCGGCAGCGCGGCCAGGCCGGCACCCTCGCGGCTCAGGTTGAGCACGTCGAACAGAACATCGTTGAGGATCCGCACCAGCACCGCGCCGGCGCGCTCCCGCTCGGCCTCGGGGACGTTGACTTCCATGAACTCGGCAATCGCCTGCCAGCCGCCCGCCGTGGTGGCATCGGGCCTGGCGCGCTCGCTGCCCGAGAACAGCGCGAGGGCGCGGGTGGCCGAAACGCGCAACTGCTCGGCCATTTCGGGCCGCTTGGGGTCGGTCGCCCTGGCGATGTAGCGCTCGATGGCGCGCGCGCGGGTGTCGGCGTCGCCGAGTGCAGTGCGCATGCGCACGAAGCCGTCCATGGAGCCCTGGTCGTCGGCCGGCACGCGCAGGTAGCGGAACGGCTCTTCGGGCTTCTCGCGCATGCCGAGCAGGAACACCGGCTGGCCGTCGCCGGTGTCGACCGGCACCATGTAGTTCTGGTACTCCCGCGCCTGGCCCGCCGCATCGCGCAGCTTGTAGCCGATGCTCGGGCCGATGTTGCGCAGCACCTTCGGCTTGTTGGTCTTGTTGGCCGCGCCCAGGCGCGACTCGAGGTCGTGCCGCAGGTCGACCTTGCGCACGTCGGCGCCACTGCCCATCGCACCGCCGTCGGCGAAGTTCTCGACGTTGATCACGCGCAGCGCGGCGTATTCGAGCGTGAGCTTTTCCTTGCCGTTGGTGATCTCTGTGCTCGGGCCGCCGATGATGCCCTCGACCTCGAAGGGCTTGGCCGCAGCCGCCATCGGCACCGCCTTGAGCTTCACCCTGGAGCCGCCGTCGTCGAAGCTCGACTGGTAGATTTCCACGCCCTTGTAGCTCGCCGGGTGATTCACTTCGATGCGCGCCGGCACCTGCGCGCCGGTTTCGCGGTCGTGCAGCACCACCTCGCTCGCGAAGAGCTTGGGCATGCCGGTCGAGTAGTAGTCGACGATGAATTTCTTGAGCTCGATGGAGAACGGCAGCTCCTGCAGCAGCACGCCATCGGCCTGGTTCAGGATGGCCACGCTGCCCTGCCCGCCCTCTGGCACGAGGATGTTGCCGCGGAAGGTCGGGTTGTTGGCGGACAACCGATGCTGCGGCGGCACGTCGGCGATCATGCCGCCGCCGGTGAACACGCTCTTGCCGTTGAACCAGGTCTGCGCGCGCACCACGAGGTCGCCGTCGAGCAGGCCGCCGATGCACACCAGCACGATGGCGCTGTGAGCGGCGATGTAGCCCAGCTTGTGGGCGCCGCCGGCGCGCGCGGCAACCATCCAGCCGGCTTCCGCCTTGCCGTCGCCCGCCGATTCGCGCTGCTGCAGCTTGACCTTCCAGCCGCCGCTCACCAGCAATTGCCCGATGCGGTTGGCCGCCATGTCCGGCGTCTCGTCGAGCCGGTTCTCGGCGCGCTGGCCGAAGGCCTTGAGGCTCTGCGCGCGGATGCCTTCCTTGAAGGTCTTGAGGTCGACCAGGATGCGCGGCGTGTTGCGTGCGATGCACAGCGTGGTGCTGATCACCAGGAACAGCAGGATCAGCATGAACCACCAGGCGCTGTAGATGGAGTCGAGGCGCGCCGCCCGGAAAAATTCGGCCCAGAAGGGACCGAACTGGTTGATGTAGTTGTTGATCGGCTCGTGCTGCTTGATCACCGTGCCGATGATCGAGGCGATGCAGATGACGGTGAGCAGCGCGATCGCGAACCGCATCGACGAGAACAGCTCCACCGCAGCGCGAAGCACTTGCGGGCCGCGATGAACGCGAAGGCCATGGGTGGAGACGGACATCGGATGGGGAAAGAGGAAAGGAGAAAAAAAGCAAAAGGGCGGGCCATCCTCCTGGATCGGCCCGCCCTTTGTTTGGGGTTGTTATCGGCGGTTAGTTCACGCTGGAAGGCGCGATAGTCAGCGCAGTCCGGCGATGTAGTCGGCCACGGCCTTGATTTCGCGGTCGTTGAGCTTGGCGGCAACACCGGTCATGGGAATGCTGTTCAGGCGCACGTTGTCGCGGAAGGCCGTCAGCTGGGTCACGACGTAGTCGGCGTTCTGGCCACCCAGGCGCGGGTACTGGGCGGGAATGCCGGCGCCGTTGGGGCTGTGGCAGCCGGCGCACGCCGGGATCTGGCGGTCACCGATGCCGCCGCGGTAGATCTTTTCGCCGAGGGCGATCGTGTCCTTGTCCTTCGAGAAGCCCGGCTTGACCTTCTTCGAGCCCACGAACCAGGCGATATTGCGCATGTCTTCGTCCGACAGCGCCGAAGCCAGCGGCTTCATGATCGCGCTCTTGCGGGCGCCGGACTTGAAGTCCTGCAGCTGCTTGAGGATGTATTCGGGATGTTGTTGCGCCAGCTTCGGATTGGCCGCAATGGCCGAATTGCCGTCGGCGTTGTGGCACGAAGCGCAGCTCTGGCTGTTGGCCGGCGTTGCGTTGAACACCGTGTCGCCCTTGGCGGGGTCGGGCTTGGCCGGCTTGGCGGCCGCGGCAGGGGCCGCTGCATGTTCATCGGCTGCAAAACTCGCGCTGGCTGCGACGCCCATGAGGGCTGCAAGCAGAATATTGGCAAACAACTTCATATCGGGGGCTTAGATTTATGGCGCAAAACCCCGCGATTCTACAATGGCGCCCCGTTCCGAAAGCCCATTGATGACCTCCCCGCGCGCCAAGTCCGCCGCTTATCCTCCCCGCGCGGCCCCTGCCGCGGACCCGCAGGTCGCCGAACGCGAGCGCGTGGCTCTGGGCTGGCTGCACACCGCCCACTTCCTCACCAGCGCCCCTCAGCTGGAGCACTTGCCCCCTGTCGACCTGCCCGAGATCGCCTTCGTCGGCCGCTCGAACGCGGGCAAATCGACCGCCATCAACACCCTCACGCAGCAGACGCGCCTGGCCTTCGCCTCGAAGACACCGGGCCGCACGCAGCACATCAACCTGTTCGGCATCGGCAAGCAGAAGGTCGACGATGCGGTGCTGGCCGACCTGCCCGGCTATGGCTACGCGGCCGTGCCCAAGGAAGCCAAGCTGCGCTGGCAGCGCGTGATGGGCAATTACCTGATGACACGCGAAAGCCTGCGCGGCGTGGTGTTGATGTGCGACCCGCGCCAAGGCCTGACAGAGCTCGACGAGATCCTGCTCGACGTGATCCGCCCGCGCGTGGAGCAAGGCCTCAAGTTCCTCGTGCTGCTGACCAAGTCCGACAAGCTCACCCGCAGCGAAGGCGCGAAGGTGCTGTCGATTACGCGACTGAACGCCGGCGGCGGCGAGGTCAAACTGTTCTCGGCGCTGAAGAAGCAGGGCGTCGGCGAAGCGGCCGAGCTGCTGTGGCGCTGGGTGCACCCGGACGGCGCAGCAGTGGCAACGGCCGAGCCGGCACCACCGCCGCCACCGGAAGACGCCTGAGATAAAAACAGGCTGCACCGACCGTCCCATCTGCCCAGTTCACTATCAAAACAATAGCGACAGTCAACCCAAGGAGACAAGAAGCATGATCGAGACCTTCCAACGCAGCCTGCCCAACGGCACCACCCTGAGCTGCCGGGCGACCGGCAAGCCGGGCCAGCCGCTGATGGTGTTCCTGCACGGTTTTCCCGAAGCCGCGTTCATCTGGGACGAACTGCTCGAGTACTTCGCGGAGCCGGCACACGGCGGCTACCGCTGCGTCGCGCCCAACCTGCGCGGCTTCGAGAAATCCAGCGCCCCCACCGAAGTGGCCGACTACAAGGCCCACCTGCTGATCCAGGACATCCAGCAGCTCGCCGCCACCGAAAGCGCCGACGGCGCCATGGCCGCGCTGGTCGCCCACGACTGGGGTGGCGCCTTCGCCTGGGGTTACGCCAATGCGTTCCCGCAGCAGGTCGGCAAGCTGGTCATCATCAATTCGCCGCACCCCGGCACCTTCACGCGCGAGCTGCGCAGCAGCCCGGCGCAGCAGCAGGCCAGTGCCTACATGAACTTCCTCGCGCGCCCCGATGCCGAGGCCCTGCTCGCGGCGGACGACTTCAAGCGCATGTGGCCCTTCTTCACGCTGATGAAGGCCGGCCCCGACGGTTTCGGCTGGCTCACGGACGAAGTGAAGCAGCAGTACCGCGAGGTCTGGGGCGCAGGCCTCACGGGCGCCTGCAACCTCTACCGCGTGACGCCGATGAAGCCGCCGCTGCCGGGCCAGACCATCGACGGCATCCCGGTGCTGCCGCGCGAACGGCTCACGGTGAACGTGCCGACCTTCGTGTTCTGGGCCCTCGACGACGCCGCGCTGCTGCCGGGCCTGCTCGAAGGGCTGGAAGCGTACGTGCCGAAGCTCGAAGTCAAGAAGGTGCCGAACGCCACCCACTGGATCGTGCACGAGCAGCCGCAACTGGTCGCACGCGAGATCGAGGCCTTCCTGCAGCGCAACCCGTAATCAGTAGATCTTCGGCTCGCCCTCGGGGCGGGTTTTGAACCGGCGATGCACCCAGTAGTACTGGGACGGCATCGTGTCGATGTAGCCCTGCAGCCGCTCGTTCATGAGCGTGGTGTCGGCCTCGACATCGTCGGTCGGGAAGTTCTGCCACGCCGGCTTCACCTCGATCTCGTAGCCGCCGGGCGTGAGCTTCGCCACCACCGGCACCACCTTGGCCTTGCCCAGGCGCGCAAAGCGCGAGAGCGAGGGCACGGTCGCCGCCTGCACGCCGTAGAACGGCACGAAGATCGTCTGGTCGCGGCCGAAATCCATGTCGGGCAGCAGGTACAGCAAACCGCCCTTGCGAAGCCCCGAGAGCACCGGCTTGATGCCGTCCACCCGGTTGAGCGCCGCCACGTCGCCGAAGCGCGTGCGGCCTTCGCGGATCCAGGCGTCGACCATCGGATCGCGCTGGGTCGTGTAGATCGTGGCCGAAGGCCGGGCCGTGTGCATGGTCAATGCCGTGGCCGCAGCGTCGAGGCCATAGAAGTGCGGCGCGAACAGGATCATCGGCGCGTCGCCGTCGGCGATCTCGCGGATCTCCGCTGCCGAGCCCACGATCTTGAGCCGGCTGGCCACCACGCTCTCCGGCGCATGCCAGAGCCAGCTGCGGTCCAGCCAGGACTGGGCGACGAAGACGAAGGTCTCGCGCGCAATAGCGCGGCGCTCGGCCTCCGATTTCTGCGGGAAGCAGATGGCCAGGTTTCTGTCGACCACACGCCGCCGCGGCACGGCGACGGTGTGCAGCACGCGGCCGAGCAGCGCGCTGAAACCGCGCACCAGCGGCAGGGGCAGCGGCGCCAGCACCCGCATGAAGCCGATGCCGAGTCGGGAACTGAGGCTCATGGCGTCGGCTCCCCGGTCGCGGCCACGACAGCCGGTTCGCCGCGCGGCGCCTTGTAGCGCGCGTAGTCCCACACGTACTGGCCGGGCAGGCTGTGGATCAGGCGGCCGATGCCGTCGTTCATCGCTGCGGCCGCGTCCTCGACGGAAGCCTTCGGGTCGGTCAGCGCCGTGCCCACGATGGGCTCGAAGCGGATCACGTAGCCCGCGCCGCGCGGCAGGCGCTCGCACACGCTGAGGAAACAGGCCGCGCCGGTCTGCTGCGCGAGGCGCGGCAGCAGGGTCATGGTGTAGGCCGGCCGCCCCAGGAACGGCACCCAGACGCCCTGCCCCAACGGCGGCACCTGGTCGGGCAGGATGCCGGTGTAGCCGCCGTTGCGCAGCGTGCGGATCAGCCCGCGCACGCCGGTGTTGTTGGTCGGCAGCGTCTGCAGGCCGGGCCGGTCGCGCGAGCCTGCGGCGATCAGGTCGGCCATCCATTTCTTGCGCGCCGGGCGGAACAGCGCCGTGATCGGCCCGAAGGCTTCGAAGAAGCGTTCGCCGATGGCCTGGCCGCACATCTCCCAGCTGCCGAGGTGCGGCGCCACCAGGATCACGCCCTTCTTCGCCTGCATGGCAGCTTCGAAGGCCTCGACGCCTTCCCACCGCACCACCCGCGACAGCACGCTTTCGCCCTGCGGGCGCAGCCACAGCCAGGGCAGTTCGGACGCCATCTGGCCGGCAGCGGCGATGGCGGGACGGTATTGCCCGGGTGCGAAACCCGCGCTTTCGGCATGGGCCTTGAAGCGGCGGCGGTAGTCCGGTGCGCACAGCCAGACCAGCCAGCCCAGCATGGCGCCGAGTCGATGCATCAACGGCATCGGCACGCGGGCGAGCAGGCGAAACAGGGTGATCATTAACGGGAAGGGGGTCAAAAACGGACGCGCGCGCATGGTATTGCGCGGCTCGAATAGAATGCAAATTGTCGCCGAGTTACGGAACAACTTGCAGGGCGACAAACACAAGCGCAAAGCGATTGTGCCCCGTCGGTTCATCGACACTCTGCTAAAGCGTTCGCCAGGGCTCCGCAGAGTTGGCAACGCGCCAATCCACTTCAAGGAGCTTTGAACAAATGGCGAACGACTTCCTCTTCACCTCCGAATCGGTTTCCGAAGGCCACCCCGACAAGGTTGCCGACCAGATCTCGGACGCCATCCTGGACGCGATCTTCGAGCAGGACCCGCGCAGTCGCGTGGCCGCCGAAACGCTGACCAACACCGGCCTCGTGGTGCTCGCCGGCGAAATCACGACCAACGCGCACGTCGACTACATCCAGGTCGCGCGCGACACCATCAAGCGCATCGGCTACGACAACACCGAGTACGGCATCGACTACAAGGGCTGCGCGGTGATGGTCTGCTACGACAAGCAGTCCAACGACATCGCCCAGGGCGTGGACCATGCGTCGGACGACCACCTGAACACCGGCGCCGGAGACCAGGGCCTGATGTTCGGCTACGCCTGCGACGAAACGCCCGAACTGATGCCCGCGCCGATCTACTACGCACACCGCCTCGTCGAGCGCCAGGCCCAGCTGCGCAAGGACGGCCGCCTGCCCTTCCTGCGCCCCGACGCCAAGAGCCAGGTCACGATGCGCTACGTGGACGGCAAGCCCCACAGCATCGACACCGTGGTGCTCTCGACCCAGCACAGCCCCGACCAGAGCGAAACCCCGACCAAGATGAAGGCCTCGTTCAACGAAGCCATCATCGAGGAGATCATCAAGCCCGTGCTGCCCAAGGAATGGCTGAAGAACACGCGCTACCTGATCAACCCGACCGGCCGCTTCGTCATCGGCGGCCCGCAGGGCGACTGCGGCCTCACCGGCCGCAAGATCATCGTCGACACCTACGGCGGCGCCTGCCCGCACGGCGGCGGCGCGTTCTCGGGCAAGGACCCGTCGAAGGTCGACCGCTCGGCCGCCTACGCCGCACGCTACGTGGCCAAGAACATCGTGGCCGCCGGCCTGGCGCGCCAGTGCCAGATCCAGGTCGCGTACGCGATCGGCGTGGCCCAGCCGATGAACATCACGGTCTACACCGAGGGCACGGGCGTGATCTCCGACGAGAAGATCGCCGAACTCGTGCGCGAGCACTTCGACCTGCGCCCGAAGGGCATCATCCAGATGCTCGACCTGCTGCGCCCGATCTACCAGAAGACCGCCGCCTACGGCCACTTCGGCCGCGAAGAGCCTGAGTTCACCTGGGAAGCGACGACGCAAGCGGCCGCACTGCGCGCGGCAGCCGGCCTGAAGTAATCGAAGGTTGGCGGTGGGTCGTCAGAAGCGGTACGCACCGCCCAGGCCCACCGTCCAGCTGCGGCCCGCCGCGGGTTCGTAGTAGCGCGCATTGCCTTCGTTGACAATGACCGAGCCCACGTAGCGCCGGTCGAACAGGTTGTCGACACGCGCGAAAGCGTTGAGCTCCCAACGCTCCCACTTCCTCAGATAGCCGGCGTACAGCGCCGCGACGCCGTAGCCCGGCGCACTCGCCGTGTTGACGTCGTTGGCCTGGATGCGGCCCAGCGCGCGCACCTCGACACCCGCACGCCAGCCCTCGGGCGGCACCCATCCCAGCGACGCGAACAGCGACTGCCGGGCAATGCCCGGAATGCGGTTGCCCGCCGCCACGGTATTGGCTGCCGCGCAGGGCGACGGCGAGCAGAAAGCGTCGCGGTACGTCGCATCCAGCCACGTATAGGCCAGCTGCGTGCGCCAATGGTTGGCCGTCTCGTGCTGCCAGCCCAGCTCGAAGCCGTTGCGCCGCGTGCGGCCCGCATTCTGGAAGGTGGCGCGGCCGCCGATGTTGGTGTCGGTCACGATCTCGTCGCGCGTGCGGGTCTGGAACAGGGCCGCCGTCAGCAGCCCGCCGGCAAGCCGCGCCTTCGCGCCCAGCTCGATGCTGTCGTTGACCGACGGCCGCAGTGCAAAGTTGAGCCCGCTCGCTCCGCCCGCGCGGTACGAGAGCTCGTTGAGCGTCGGCGTTTCGAAGCCCCGTCCGATGGCGCCGTAGAGCGCGAGGTCCGGCGTCGCCTGGTAGCGCAGCGAGGCCACGGGCAAGGTCTTGCCGTAGCGCGCATTGCCGCTGTCGTCGCGGTTGGCGCCGACGACGTAGCGGTCCTGCGAATCGAAATGCACGCTGCTGCGGCGCACGCCGGCCTCGAGCGTCCAGCGGTCGGCGAGGCGCCATGTGGCCTGCGCGTAGGGGTCGAGGTTCCAGACCTCGTTGCGCTCGCTGCGGCGCAGGCGCCCCTGCACGCCCAGCACCGGGGCCGCGACGCGTCCGAGGTAGTTCTCGTAGCCCTGGCGCCGCTCGCGCAGGCTGTCGTAGCCCAGGCCCGCCACCACATCGAGAGGTCTGTCCGCCAGCTGCAGCGCAGCGGTCCAGCGCAGGTCGACGCCGCCGTACTGCCGCGAGAGATCGATCACGCCGCCCGCATGCAGCGGGTTCTGCTGGGCCGAGGGCGGGATCGACTGGAACTGCGTGGTCTTGCGCTCGCCGCCGTAGACCATGAGCCGCACCCCCTGGGCAGCACCGATGCGCCGCTCGTAGAGCAGGCCGACCTGCGTCTGTTCGACCGTCTTGCGCGTGTCGAACTGCGTCGCGAGCGGCGCGTTGCGCGGCGCGAGTGCGTACTGGTCGGCGGTCAGGCCCAGCGGGTCCTGCGCATCGATGCGCACGCTGTTGAGCACGAGCGTCAGCTTGTCGCCGTTGTCGAGCGCGATGCCGAGCTTGCCGTTGGCGATGTCGCGCCGCGCGGCGCTGTGCTCGCGCCAGCCGTCGGTGTGGAAGCGGCTCGCGCCCAGCAGGTAGTCGACCGCACCCTGCGATCCGCTGACCTGCAACGACTGTCGCCAGGTGCCGAAGCTGCCGCCGGCCGCGGAATAGGAGAGCCGCGGCGCCCCCTCCCCCGAGGCGGTGAAGGCCTGCAACACGCCGCCCGAGGAGTTGCCGTAGAGCGCCGAGAACGGTCCACGCAGGACTTCGACCCGGTCGACCGAACCGATGTCGATGTTCGAGGTCTGGCCCTGGCCGTCGGGCAAGGTGGCCGGAATGCCGTCGACATAGAGCCGCACCCCGCGCACGCCGAAGGTGGAGCGCGCTCCGAAACCGCGGATCGACAGCTGCAGATCCTGCGCGTAGTTCAACCGGTTCTGCACCTGCAGGCCCGGCACGGCGCCGAGGCTTTCGGAGAGGTTCACCTGCAGCCGGCTGTCGCGCATCTCGTCGCCGTCGACCCGGTCGACCGAGCCGGGCACGTGGAAGGGAGCGACCTGGCCGCGCGGCATGGAAACCGTGATCGGCGCCAGCTGGCCCGTAGCCGCCTCGGCCTGCTGGGCCTGCTGGGCCTGTGCGGCGAATGGAACACCCAGCATCAACAGGCGGACAGTGGTGGCGAATGCAGCATTCATCGCACCGATTCTGCTTCGGGGCACGGGAAGCCTCGCCTAGCGAGAACCCGCCCGGGGGCAAGGATGCAGCTAGCGCGACGGCCGGCGCCAGCCGTACCAGGCGCCCACGATCACCGGCACGCCGAGCGCGACCCAGGCCAGCATGTCGCCCAGCCCGCCGTCGCTGAACAGCGCGGAGATCAGGCCGGCGATCGTCAGCACGCCGAGCGCGATCGGCCAGCCCCACATGCGCCAGAAGGAGTGGTGCTGTTTCATGCCTGTGCCTTCATGGCCGGCGCCGGGTCGGGCTGCTGGCCGGAGACCGGCGGTGCGCGCCCCGCCACCGCCGACGCCGCGGGCGTCCTGGGTGCAGCAGGCACGGTGTTGCCGCGCTTGAGCCACAGATAGAGACCGCTGCCCAGCACGATGATGGTCGCGATGTCGAGCAACGCCCAGATGATCTGCATCGGCATGCCGCCGTAGTCGCCGAAGTGCAGCGGCTGCGACACCAGCAGGCCCGTCAGATACCAGGGCATCCTGGGCGCCGCCGTGACCTCCGCGGTCTTGGCATCGACCAGCACCGGCTGCAGCAGCTTCGAGGTGAAGGGCTCGCTGCCGCGCAGGAAGAAGGTGGTGTGGTGCGGGCTCGAGAACGACGTGCCCGGGAAGGCGACGAAGGACAGCTTCATCTCCGGTGCGCGCTGCATGGCGACTTCCATCGAGCGCTGCACCGAGGCGCGCTCGGTCGCCGCGACGACCGGCTCGTTCTTGTAGGGCGCGAGCAGCGTGCTGAGCTGGTCGTACTGCCAGTACTTGATGATCAGGTCGGCCCACGTGTTGATCATGCCGGTGGAGCCCACCACGAACAGCCACACCAGCGTGACGATGCCCAGCAGGTTGTGCAGGTCGAGCCACTTGAGGCGCGGGCGCTTCTCGCGCCGCACCGTGCCGAAATCGAGCTTGCGCATGAAGGGCGCATAGAGCACCACGCCGGAGACGATGGCCACCAGCAGCAAGAGGCCCATGAAGCCGAGGAAGAGCTTGCCCGCGAGCCCCGCGAAGAGGTCGACGTGCAGCTTGAACATCACGTACATGAAGCCCTCGTCGAACTTCGGCTGCGCCAGCACGGCGCCTGTGCGCGCGTCGACCGCCACCGACTTGAAGTCCTCCGTCGGCGCCGGCGTCGGGGTGAGCGTGACGATCCACAGGCCGTCGTCGTCCTCGGGCTGCGAGACGAACTGCACGATGCGGTCGGGGTGCTTCGCCTTGGCGATGTCGAGCACCCGGTCCAGGCTGATGCGCGGCGTGCCGGCCGGCATCTTCGGCGCCTCGACCTCGGTGCCCAGCAGGTGGCCGATCTCATGATGGAAGATCAGCGGCAGCCCGGTGAGGCACAGCAACAGCATGAACACGGTGCACACGAGGCTGCTCCACTTGTGCACCCAGGCCCAGGTCTTGATCTTTCGGCTGTTCATGTCGTCGTGGCGATTGGCGGAGGAAGGGTCTGGGGAAACGGCAGGTCGCGTTCGTATCGGTCTTGGCGGCGGTCACCGCATTCCTGACGCGATGGCCGATGACCTATCCGCCCACAAACACAATTAAGAATTATTCTCATTC
Source organism: Variovorax sp. P4_B10 (assembly GCF_056402375.1). Taxonomy (NCBI): domain Bacteria; kingdom Pseudomonadati; phylum Pseudomonadota; class Betaproteobacteria; order Burkholderiales; family Comamonadaceae; genus Variovorax; species Variovorax sp. P4_B10. The sequence continues at coordinate 19,034 of NZ_JBFUHN010000072.1, forward strand.
TAATAGTCACAAATTCTCACTTCGACCAAATCCCGACGCGGCGAAGGGCGTTGCGGCACACAGGGGAGCCCTTGCCCGGAGATCAAAGCAGCTACGATGCCGCCCGCACGCTTCTCCATGCGTTGGCAGGCCCCATGCTCAAGCTCATTGCCTCTTTGTTTTCCGCGCTGCGCGGTCCGGCCCTGCTGCTGGTTGCCTTTGTGCTGACGGGCTGCGCCGGGCTTCCGCCCCGCACCCCCGAACCGCCGACGGTGGCCCTTCCGGCCTCCCCCGCCACGACGCTCGGCCGGGCTGCCATCAGCCTGAACTCCCCGCCGGACGGGCTTTCCAGCCTCCGGCCGCTGGTCGAGGCGTCCTATGCGCTCGACGCACGGCTGGAACTGATGCGGCGCGCCCAGTCCTCGCTCGATGTGCAGACCTACCAGCTCGGCAACGACAAGACCGGCCGGCTGCTGCTGCGCGAGTTGCGCGATGCCGCACGGCGCGGCGTACGTGTGCGCCTGCTGCTCGACGATTTCTACACGGCGGGCATGGACCCCCTGCTGCTCGGCCTGGCGGCGGAGCCCAATGCCCAGGTCCGGCTGTTCAACCCTTTCGTCAATGCGCGCGACCATTCGACCGGACGGTGGCTGGAGTTCTTCGGCGATTTCCGGCGGCTCAACCACCGCATGCACAACAAGCTGTTCGTGGCCGATGGCGCGATGGCCATCGCCGGTGGCCGCAACCTGGCCGACGAGTATTTCCTGCGCAGCGAGAGCGCCAACTTCATCGATTTCGAGCTGATCATGGCCGGCCCGGTGGTGCCCGAGGCGGCGGCCATCTTCGACACCTACTGGAACAGCGACGTGGTCTACCCGCTCCAGCGGGTGGCCAGCACGAGCCGCACGCCGGCCGAGCTGAAGTCCGCCTTCGACGCCGCCACCTCGCCGGCCTACGCCCCACCGCCCGACCCGCTGCCTGCCACCGACCTGCTCGGCGACCCGCCGCTGGCTGTCCAGCTCGCCAACATCGACGAGGCGAAATGGATGCGCGCGGAGGCGAATGCCACCGCCGACAGCCCCAACAAGGCACTGGGCGTCATGGCGCACCCCACGGAATCGCTGGCGCAGCGCTTTCACGAAATGCTGGCCACCGCCCAGTCGAACGTGGTGGTGATCTCGCCCTACTTCATCCCGGGCGACGAGGGCATGGCCCGCATCCGCATGGGACGCGAGCACGGGATCAACATCACGGTGATCACCAATTCGCTCGCCGACAGCGACGAGCCATTGGTCAACATCAACTACAACCGCTACCGCGTCGACATGCTCAAGCTGGGCGTGAACCTGTATGAAGTCAGCACCCAGCAGCTCAGGCGCAGCGGCCAGTTCCGCGACCTGCTCAAGAAGGCGCGCGGCCGCCTGCACGCCAAGCTGGCCCTGGTCGACCGCCAGTGGGTGCTGCTCGGCTCCATGAACCTCGACCCGCGTTCCGCCCGCCTGAACACCGAGTTCGGCATCCGCGTGCGCAGCTTCGACCTGACCCAGGCCCTGCTTTTCGCCTACCAGTTGGACGACATCGAGGGCGTCTACCGGGTGGTTCTCAAGCCGGACGGCCAGAACGTGCAGTGGATCGGCACCGGCGACGTCAACAACGAGGTGCTCGACAGCGAGCCCGATTCGAGCCTGCTGACCCGCCTCCAGCTGCTGCTTTTCTCGTGGTTTGTACCTACAGACCAGTTGTAAGGGGCAATCCGCCTGCGGAACGACACTGGATATGCGCAGCCACTTCCTCGTAACTCGTTGAGTTTGAATGGCATGCAGGCGAAAGCTCGAGCCCCATCCTCTCGAGCTGCTCTCTGCGACTTTCCGCCTGGTAGTGGTTGCACATCTGAAGCCCCTCGATGCCGCGGTGCCTGTTCTCTGCCGCACTGAACGGTTATCGGTGTCGATACGGCCCCGGGCTTCTACAGGATCATCCGGCCGAAAAAAAGCTGCCCGCGGGCAGCTTTTTGTCTCGGCTTCAGCCGCTTGTCACCACTTCACGCGAACGCCCAGCGAACCGTTGATGGAGCTCTTCACCTTGGCATCGCCGCCCGAGGACCAGAGCTTGCCGATTTCGCCGTAGAGGCTGGTCGTCTGGCCGAGCGCGAGCGTGAAGCCGCCGGCCAATTCGGTGCTCGTGCCGCCGGTGGGCGCCGCGATATCGGTGCGGGTCGCGCCGTTGAGGAAGCGCGCGACGTCGGTGCCGCTCGATGTGCGGTAGACATTGAAGCGGCCGTAGGGCTGCAGCGCGCCCATGACGGTGTCGATCTGGCCCTTCACGCGGACGCCTGCGCGCGCGATCCAACCGCTGTCGGCATCGGGCTGCACGACCGCACCGAGGATGGCGGAATCGCTCAGGTCCATGTGCTGGTGGATCAGCTGCAGTTGCGGCTCGATGCTCCAGCCGCTCGCGCCCAGTGCGAAGGATTGGCCGACTTCGATAGAGCCCAGCAGGCTGTTGCCCTTGCCGCCGGTGCCCGCGCCGAGCATCGGCTCGACGGTGTAGCGGTGGCGACCGGACTGCACCACGACGTCGGCGTACAGGCCGCTGTCGCCGGTGTAGGTGCCGTAGATGCCCACATACTGGCTGCGCAGGTCGTTGCGGCCGGTGCGCAGGCTGCTCAGGCCGCTCGCGAAGCCGTTGACGGTTGCGTCGCCATCGAGCTGGCCGACGTAGAGGCCGGCGCGCAGGTTCGGCGTGGCCAGCAGGTCGGTGCCGGCCTGGAAGCCGGTGAGGCGGCCCTTGCTCGTCGGCGAAACGGTGCCGCCCTGTTGGATGTCGATGTCGGTCGAGAGCACGCGCGCCCAGGCGCGGCGGTCCGAGCCGGTCGGCGTGGTGGCGGTGCCCTTCACGTCGTCGTCGCCCACGCGCTTGCGCAGGTCGCCGAGCATCGCGAGGTTGCCCTGGCGCAATTGATTCGGCAGCGCCGCATAGAGCGAGGCTTCGGCACGGTACGTGRTGACGGGCACGACTGGCGCGCTCGGGACTTCTGGCGTGCCGGGTGTTCCGGGAGTGCCAGGCGGCGCGACGGGAGGAACGGTCGTGCGCAGGAACCAGTTCTCGCCCGCGCCGGCCGCATCGGCCGCGTACAGGCGGTACTCGTAGGCGCCGGCATCCACGTGGCCGCCGGCCAGCGAGAAGGCGCTCTTCGTGGTCTGCGCGGTGGTGGTCGCGCCGTTCTGCGCGGTGATCACCTCGATGCCATTGCCACCGGTGAGCGCGCCCAGGCCGCCGAGGTTGGCGATCTGCAGGCTGGTGGTGCCGGTGGCGGTGCCGCCGTTGATCACGAGGCGGTCCGACGGGCCGGTGCCATTGAGCACCGTGCCCAGCCGCAGCACGCCGCCGTTGCCCACGTAGTTGCCGGCGACGGTGAGCGTCGTGCCCGCCGCGGCGCCCACGAGCGAGACGGTGCCGCCGTTGGCGAGCGAGGCGACCGTCTGGTTGAAGCCCGCGAGGTCGAGCGTGGCGCCGGCCGACACGTTGTGCGCCGACGCGGCGCTGAACGTGCCCGCCGCGCCCGCGCGCAGCGTGCCCTGCGCGACATTCGTGGCACCGCCATAGGTGTTGGTGCCCGAGAGCGTGAGCGCGCCGGCGCCGGTCTTGGTGAGGCTGCCCGCGCCCGTGATGCCGCTGGACACCGCGAGGTTGGCGTCGGCCTGGAATGTGCCACCGCCGGCGCCCAGCACGATCGTGCGCGCCGTTGCGAAAGCAGCCGTGTTGCGCAGTGTGCCGCCGTCGAAGTTGAGCGCGCCGGCCGCGTCGCCCAGGTTCGCGTCGTTCGCCACCGAGAGCACGCCGCCGTTGAGGAACGTGCCGCCCGTGTAGCTGTTGGCGCCGCCGAGCACGAGGGTGCCGCCGTTCACGGTGAGCGTGCTGGCGCCGGCGATGGTGCTGTCCAGCTGCACGGTGCCCGAGTTCATGACGACGGCGTTCATGCCGCTGATGCCGAAGGCCGCGCCGTGGGTGAAGCTACCCGCACCGAGATTGAGGTTGAGGGTGTCGGCGCCGTCGCCGGTGATGTTGCCGTTGATCGCGCCGCCAGTCACGTTGAGGGTGTCGGCGCCGCCGCCGAGCAGCACGGCGCCGTTGAGGGTGCCCGCCGTGGTGATGGTCGCGTTGCCGCCGATTTCGTCGACGCCGTCGCGGTTGAGGTCGCCATCGCGCAGCGCGACGCCGGACGCACCGGCGTTGATGATCGCGCCCGCGCCGATGTTGACCGTGCCGCCGCCGACGCCCGACGTGTGGATGGCGGCGCCATTGCCGCTGCCGCCAGTAACGGTGCCGCCGGTGAGGTCCACGGCGTAGGTGCTGATCGAGCTCACGGCCAGGACGCCGTCGCCATTGTTGCCGGCTGCACTGACCGTGCCGCCCGTCATCTCCAGGCGGGCCTGGCCGGTACCTCTGGACTCGGCCCACAAGCCATTGCCGGCTGCGGCGAGCACCGAGCCTCCGGACATGCGGATGCTGGCTATGCCTGTGCCGAGGGGGCTGCCGGCAAAAGCGCGAACGGCGGCATTGCTTGCAGCCTGGACTGAACCACCGTTGATCACGACGATTGCATTGCCCGCGTTATTGGCTGAGGCGAGGATTGCACCTCCAGTCAAATTCCGGATTTGTCCACCATTCAGCGTGGCTTGTGCCTGTGCGGCGCTGTTGATCAGCACGGTGAAATTGTTACCGTTCGAAGTAAGCGAGCCGCCATCCATCGTAAAAGAAGCAAGTCCTCCAGCTCGCACGTTATTGACGGACACGGCTGCATTCGCCGTGGTCGTGATCGAGCCGAAACTTGTGGCATTGATGATCAAGTCAGCGCCGGTCGCGCTTGCACCGTTCAGAAGCCTGACCCCGGTGGCGCCCCCGACCACCATAGCCGGGTTGTTCAGGTTCAGCGTCATCGAATCGATCGGGGCGTAGTTGATCGAGTTCGGGTAGTTGGCGGCCAGGCAGTTGATCGTGTCCGCCCCGGCTACTTCAGCGCCGCATTCGTTGGCGGCACGCGCGATTTGCGGCGCCCCGGCAAGCAGCGCGACCGCGAACGCGGTGGCCGAGACACTGAACACGGGGAGGGCGGCGCGGCGTGAGGCGCTCGAGCGTGGCTGCGCGGCGCGCGCGGCACGCCTGTTTTCATTCAACGTGGGCATGGGGTTGGGTGTATCAATTACAAATGGTATGACATCGTACAACTTGTCACATGTCAGGGCGATGAGACATTTCCTCCAACTTGCATCGTTGTTGGCCAGGGGAGACATCGCAATGGTTTTGCATGGGCTCGCCTCCCTTGATGCGCCGATGTCGATGCCAGGCTGCCCGCCGCTCAGGCAGTTTTCACACGGATCTGCCCCTCATATGCGGGAGGAAAACAAACTCGCGCGAGTTCAATGGCGTATCAACGCATGTGCACTGGCGTTCCGCAGCAACCCGCCAGCAGCCCTTGGGCCTTGAAAGCCCATGGATTGCCCTTATGATTAGCACTCGCTGATGATGAGTGCTAACAGCCCTCGCTTCCAGTCGATGGGCTGCCGGTCTCCGGTCCGGCGCCCGACCACAACCCCGTTTCTTATCCAGGAGATGCAATGAAACTTCGTCCTTTGGCCGATCGTGTGATCGTCAAGCGTATCGACAGCGAAACCAAGACCGCCTCCGGCATCGTCATCCCCGACGCAGCCGCTGAAAAGCCCGATCAGGGTGAAGTCCTGGCCGTGGGCCCGGGCAAGCGCACCGACAAGGGCGACCTGACCGCACTGACCGTCAAGGTCGGTGACCGCGTCCTGTTCGGCAAGTACAGCGGCCAGACCGTCAAGGTCGATGGCGACGAACTGCTCGTGATGAAGGAAGACGACCTGTTCGCAGTCGTCGAGAAGTAAGCCTTCTCCCTTTCGATCCCATTCAAATCCAATCCATTCGGAGTTAATTCATCATGGCAGCAAAAGACGTAGTCTTCGGCGGAGAAGCCCGCGCGCGCATGGTCGAGGGTGTCAACATCCTGGCCAACGCAGTCAAAGTGACCCTGGGCCCCAAGGGCCGCAACGTGGTGCTCGAACGCTCGTTCGGCGCCCCCACCGTGACCAAGGACGGTGTGTCGGTCGCCAAGGAAATCGAACTCAAGGACAAGCTCCAGAACATGGGCGCCCAGCTCGTGAAGGAAGTGGCCTCCAAGACCTCGGACAACGCCGGTGACGGCACCACCACCGCGACCGTGCTGGCCCAGGCCATCGTTCGCGAAGGTTTCAAGCTGGTGGCTGCCGGCATGAACCCGATGGACCTGAAGCGCGGCATCGACAAGGCTGTCACGGCCCTGGTCGCCGAGCTGAAGAAGGCATCGAAGCCCACCACCACGTCGAAGGAAATCGCTCAAGTCGGCTCGATCTCGGCCAACAGCGACGAAACCATCGGCAAGCTCATCGCTGACGCGATGGACAAGGTCGGCAAGGAAGGCGTGATCACCGTGGAAGACGGCAAGTCGCTGGACAGCGAACTCGACGTCGTCGAAGGCATGCAGTTCGACCGCGGCTACCTGTCGCCCTACTTCATCAACAACCCCGAGAAGCAATCGGCGCTGTTGGACAACCCCTTCGTGCTGCTGTTCGACAAGAAGATCAGCAACATCCGTGACCTGCTCCCCACGCTGGAACAAGTCGCCAAGGCTGGCCGTCCGCTGCTGATCATTGCCGAAGAAGTCGAAGGCGAAGCCCTGGCTACGCTGGTCGTGAACACGATCCGCGGCATCCTGAAGGTCGTGGCCGTCAAGGCACCTGGCTTCGGCGACCGCCGCAAGGCCATGCTCGAAGACATCGCCATCCTGACGGGCGGCAAGGTCATCGCTGAAGAAGTGGGCCTGACGCTCGAAAAGGTGACGCTGGCCGACCTGGGCCAAGCCAAGCGCATCGAAGTGGGCAAGGAAAACACGATCATCATCGACGGCTCCGGCGCTGCCGGCGACATCGAAGCCCGCGTGAAGCAAGTGCGCGTGCAGATCGAAGAAGCCACGAGCGACTACGACCGTGAAAAGCTGCAAGAGCGCGTGGCCAAGCTGGCCGGCGGCGTGGCAGTGATCAAGGTTGGCGCTGCCACCGAAGTCGAAATGAAGGAAAAGAAGGCGCGCGTCGAAGACGCCCTGCACGCCACCCGCGCTGCAGTGGAAGAAGGCGTCGTGGCTGGCGGCGGCGTGGCTCTGCTGCGTGCCAAGCAAGCCGTGGGCGACTCGATCAAGGGCGACAACGCCGACCAGGACGCCGGCATCAAGCTGGTGCTCAAGGCCATCGAAGCTCCCCTGCGCGAAATCGTGAACAACGCTGGCGGCGAAGCCTCGGTGGTGGTGAACGCTGTGCTGGCCGGCAAGGGCAACTACGGCTTCAACGCTGCGAACGACACGTACGGCGACATGCTCGAGCTGGGCATCCTGGACCCGACGAAGGTCACCCGCACCGCACTGCAAAACGCAGCATCGGTGTCCTCGCTGCTGCTGACGACCGAAGCCATGGTCGCCGACGCACCGAAGGACGAGTCGGGCGCCGGCGGCGGCATGCCCGACATGGGTGGCATGGGCGGCATGGGCGGCATGGGCATGTAATGCCCGGCTGAGCTCTACTGCTCACCAAAACGAAAAGGGCCGCGGAAGCGGCCCTTTTTTATTGCGCGTCCGGTTTTAACGGAACTGGTCGCGCAGCGACATGTACAGCGCCTGGAAGCGCGCGTGCCGCGTCTTGTGCGCGCCGGCCTCTTCGGGTGAAGGCGTCAGCTTCTGCTTGACCGGCGGCAACGTGCACACCTCGGCCACCGCGCCGCCATCGGCCAGCCATGCGAGGCGCGCCGCGCCGAGCGCACCACCGGTCTCGCTGCCCGCATAGAGCGTGAGCGGCACCTGGAAGATGTCGGCCAGCAACTGGCCCCACCAGACGCTGCGTGCGCCACCGCCCACCAGGGCGACCTCACGCAGTGGCATGTCCGCCGGCAGGCGCAGGGTGTCGAAGCCGTCGCGCAGTCCGAAGCTCACGCCCTCGACCACGGCATAGGCGATCTCCGCCGGGCCATGCGCATGGGTCAGGCCGAACAGCGTGCCCTGGGCGTTCGGGTTGTTGTGCGGGGAGCGTTCGCCCGACAGGTACGGCAGGAACAGCGGGCAACGCGCACGCTCTCCAGGCGGCACCGACGCCGCGGCTTCCAGCAGCGCGGCCTCGTCGGTGAACTTGAATGTCTTCGCAGCCCAGCTCACCGCGCTCGCGGCAGAGAGCATCACCGACATCTGGTGCCACCGCTTCGGCAACGCATGACAGAAGGCGTGCATCGCCTGCGCGGGGTTCGGCAGGAAGCGATCGGTCGAGACGAACACCACGCCCGAGGTGCCGAGCGAGACGAAGCCCTGCCCCGGTTCCACCAGGCCCATGCCGACGGCGCTGGCAGCGTTGTCGCCAGCGCCGCCCGCAATCGGCACGGTCCCGTTGCCCACGCCCCAGCGTGCAGCCAGCTCGGGCTTGAGCTGCGCCGACACCTCGCTGCCCTCGACCAGCCGCGGCATGTGGTCGCGGGTGAGCCCAGTGGCCGCGAGCAGCTCGTCGGACCAGTCGCGCGCTCCGACATCGAGCCAAAGCGTGCCGGCCGCATCGGACATTTCGCTGACGGCCTCGCCGCTGAGCATGAAGCGCAGCCAGTCCTTCGGCAGCAGCACGCGCGCCACCTGGTGGAAGATCTCGGGCTCATGCTCGCGCACCCACAGCAGCTTGGGCGCGGTGAACCCGGGCATCGCGAGGTTGCCCGCGATCTCGCCGAGGCGCGGCACGGCGCGCGTGAGCGCTTCGCACTGCGCGCCGCTGCGCCCGTCGTTCCAGAGGATCGCGGGACGCAGCACCTCGCCCGCCGCATCAAGCAAGGTCGCACCATGCATCTGGCCCGACAGGCCGATGGCGCGCACGGCCGACAGCGCTTCGGCATGCGCGCCGCGCAACGCCGCCATGACCTGCTCCAGCGCCTGCCACCATTGGCTGGGCGCCTGCTCCGACCAGAGCGGTTGCGGCCGATCGACCGCGAGCGATGCACGCGCCACGCCGACGATGCGGTGATCGTCGGCGAGCAACAGCGCCTTGAGCTCGGACGTGCCGAGGTCCAGTCCCAGATACAAGATGAACTCCCTGCTTTTTTGCTACGAAGGAATACCGGAGCCGAAACGGGTGTCGGCCTGGCGGCGGAACTCGCTCGGCGTCATGCCCTTGATTTCGAGAAAGCGCCGGTTGAAGTTCGCCACGTTGTTGAAGCCAACCTGGTAGCAGATGTCGGTCACGTAGTGATCGGTCTGCATCAGCAGGTGGCAGGCGCTGTTGATGCGCACGCGGTTGACGAAGTCGGTGAAGCTGTTGCCGGTGGAGCGACGGAAGAAGCGGCTGAAGCGGCTCTCGCTCATGCCCAGCTCAGCCGCCACGTCCGACATCGAGATCGGCTCCGCCATGTTGTTGGTGATGCGGTTGACGACCTCGTTGATCTGGTCGACCTGCGCATCGCCGTCGATGCCCTGTGCGCCCTGCATCTGCACGCTCGACAGCAGCCGGTAGTCGGTGCACTGCGCGAGGTCGGCCATGAATTCTAGGAACAGGCCGAGGCGGCGTACGCCGCGCGCAGCCTTGATGCTGTCCCAGTGGGTTTGCGCCTGCTGAGACATGCCGAAGAACTCGATGCCGTGGCGTGCCCGCTCGAGCAGTTGCATCACCTCGCGCAACTCCGGTATCTCGGCGGCGGCGCGCTCGATCGGCTCGTGACGAAACTGAATCACCCGGTCACGCCCTGCCGAACCGCCTTCGGGTACGTCGAGCGAGATCCAGTTGTGAGGCAGCCGCGGCCCGCAGAGCACGAGGTGACCGGGCTGGAACGGCCCAATCCAGTCGCCGATGAAGGCCTTGCCCGAGGTCTCGGTGATCAGGTGCAGCTCGTAGTCTTCATGGAAGTGCCATCGCACCAGCGGGCTCGGGAAACCGTGCGCCAGGCAGCGCACGAGGCCGGTTTCTTCGGGCGCCTCGTAGCCCAGCGAGGGGGAACGTGTGAAGTCGCGCTCCAGCTCGGGTTGGCGCTGGCGAGGGATCGAACGCTTGCGTGTGGACGTTGTCATGGCAGCACAGGGTCAGGACCCGGAAGCGACAGCCCCATTGTCTTCCTCCGCCAGCGCGGCGTGAACCGCTGCGAGCGTCGGTGGATCGGCCCCCTCCCGGGTGCAGTTCAGGGCCGCGGCGGTGGCGGCGAAGCGCATCACCTCCCGCCAGGCCTCGTCGCCCAGCGCGCCGAGCTGGGCCGGGTGCTCGACGCCGTGCGCAAGCAGCGACACCGAGAGCCCCGCAGTGAAAGTGTCACCGGCGCCGATGGTGTCGACCACCGTCACGCGCGGCGCTGCCACGGTGAGCGGCTCGTGCCCGGTGCGYCACAGCGTGGCACCGTCGCCGCCGCGCGTGATGACCACGGCGTGCGCGCCGGCCTTCAGGCAATCCGCAGCCAGCGCATCGGCCGGCCGGCCGGGCGCGAGCAGCTCGGCGTCTTCATCGCTGAGCTTGACCAGATCGGCCATGGCCAACCAGTCCGTCACGCGGTCGCGGTAGGCCGCCATGTCGGGAATCAGGCTGGGCCGCACGTTGGGATCGAACACGATCACCCGGCGGCCCGCGTTCGCGGCAATCAGCTCGGCGATGTGCGTGGCGGCCGGCTCCTGCAGCAGCGAGATCGAACCGAAATGAAGGAAGCGGCAGTCCGCCGGCAGCTGCGGCAGCGGTTCGGGCGCCCAGGTCGCATCGGCGCTGCCGCGCGTGTAGAAGGCATAGCGGTTGGTCTGYGGCGTGCGCTCGACGAAGGCCAGCGTGGACGGTGCATTGCTGCGCAGGATGCAGCTGGTGTCCACGCCGTTGCGTTCGAGAAAGCCCATCAGCCGCTCACCGAACAGGTCGGTCGACAACTGCGTGAGAAAACCGGTGTGCTGCCCGAGGCGCGCACAGGCCACGGCCGTGTTGAGCGGCGAGCCGCCCTCGTGGCCGAGGAACGCCAACGTGCCCGCCTCGCTGGCGGTGAAATCGATCAGGGCTTCGCCCGTGAGTGCAATGCGCATGGTTCTCGGATTTTCTTCTGTCAGGGCAAGGCGCGGGCATCGGCCAGGAAGCCGCGCTCGGCAGCCAGCGTGGCGGGATGATCGAGCAGTTCGGCAAAGAGGCGCGGCGGAATCGTGATGGCGCCCACGCCCAGCCCCAGCAACGAAAGGTACGCTTCGCGCGAGCGAATGCTTGCCACCAGCAGGCGCGTGCCGGACGAAGGCCGCTGCGCCACCAGCGCCTGCATCTGCGCGATCAGCGCCAGTCCATCGGCGCCGCCATCGTCGAGCCGTCCCAGGTACGGCGCCGCGTAGGCCGCGCCCAGCTGCGCGGCAAAGTGCGCCTGCTCGGGCGCGTACACGGCCGTCCACGTGACGGGCACGCCTTGCGCGATGAGCTGCGCGCCGGCATCGAGGCCCTGGCGCGTGGCGGGAATCTTGACGACCAGTTGGCCGCGGTCGAAGTGCGAGAGCAAGGCCTGCGCGTCTTCGAGCATACCGTCGACATCGCTGGAATACACCTGCGCCTGCACCTGCCGCGCGCCCAGTTCGATGCAGCGTTTCAGCAAACCGGGCACTTCGCCACAGCCGATACCCGCACGCTTGAGCAACGTCGGGTTGGTCGTCACGCCATGCACCACCGGGTGCGGCAGGCAGGTCTGCAATTCGGCCAGGTCGGCGCTGTCCAGGTACAGATGGAAATCTTCGTTCATCTCAGCTCATGACGTTACCGCCATCGACATTCAAGGTCTGCGCCGTGATGTAGCGCGCCTCGTCGCTGGCAAGGAATACCGCCGCGCCGGCAATATCGGCCGGCACGCCCATGCGGCCGAGCGGCACCTCCAGGCCTACGCGGCGCTTCTTCTCGCCCGGGGGCAGCCCTTCGGCCTTGGCGAACAGGCTGTCGACATGGTCCCACATCGGCGTGTCGACCACACCGGGTGCAATGCCGTTGACACGGATGCCATGCGGCGCCATGGCCAGCGCCGCGCTCTGGGTGTAGCTGATGACCGCGGCCTTGGTCGCGCAGTAGTGCGAAACCAGCGCCTCGCCGCGCCGCCCGGCCTGCGAGGCCATGTTGATGACCGACGCCCCTTGCGTGCCGGCCTCGACCATGTGGCGCAGCACGGCCTGCATCACGAAGAACATGCCCTTCACGTTGACGGCGAAGAGCCTGTCGAACGAAGCCTCGTCGCTGTCGAGCAGCGGCGCGAGGTCGAACACCGCGGCGTTGTTGAACAGCGTGTGGATGGGGCCGAAAGCGACCTGCGCCTCTGCGAGCAGGTGGGAGATGCTCTGGGTGTCGGTGACGTCCGCTGCAATGTAGGCCAGCCGGTCGGGGCGGCGCTGCTGCAACGCCCGCACGGCCTCGGGTGCCGCCGCCGCGCGGTCGATCACGCTGCAGCACGCACCCTCCGCAATGCAGGCCTCGGCCACTGCCAGACCGATGCCGCCACCGGCACCGGTCAGCAGCACGTGGCGGTTCTTCAGACGTTCGCTCATGTCGTTGCTCCTGGATTCACAAGATTTGCCACGCGCCCGCTCGCCCCACGCACGGCGTCGATCAGCCGCGCATCGCCCGCGACGGCCCCCCACAGTCCGGCGTCCGAACACAGCGCGAGCACCGGATCGGCGGCATCGCAGATGGCGTGCGCCACGGCCTCGTCCATGCCCTGGTCCTGGTAGGCATAGGGCAATGCCCCGCGATGCCAGCGCTGCAGGAAGGCGAGGAACAGCGCGGGCAGCATCGCGACGCTGTCGACCGGCTGCCCCGCGGCGAGCCGCTCGCGCACCGTGGGCGCGATGAAGCCCGGGATCTTCGAGAAGCCGTCCGCCGCCACGCGCTGGTTGGTGTCGCGGATCGCAGGGTTGCCGAAGCGGTCGAGCACCACGTCGCGGTAGGCCGCGAGGTCGATCGGGCTCGGACTCAGGCACGGGATCACGTCGTCGCTCACATAGTCGTAGGCCATCTTCCGGATCGCCGCGTGGTGCGTGCCTTCGTGGATGAAGCCCAGCCCGACCAGCGTGCCGGCCCAGGCGATGCAGCTGTGCGTGGCATTGAGGATGCGGATCTTGGCCTCTTCATACGGCTGCACGGACGCGACCAGTTCCACGCCCACGCGGCCCCAGTCGGGACGCCCGGCCGCGAAGTTGTCTTCGATGACCCACTGGATGAAGCTCTCGCCCGTGATCGGTGCTGCGTCGTCTCGGCCTGTGGCTGCGCGCACGCGCGCGTGCAGCTCTGGCGGCGGGCGCGGCGTGATGCGGTCGACCATCGCGTTCGGGCAGCGGGTGTTCTCGCCGACCCATGCCAGCAGATCGGTATCGCCCGCGCGCTCGATGAATTCGAGCAGCCCCGCGTGGAATCGATCGCCGTTGTGGCGCAGGTTGTCGCAGTTGAGCAGCGTCACCGCACCGGCCTGCGCGGCCTTGCGCGCACGCAGGATCGCGCAGACGGCGCCGTAGATGGTTTCGCCCGCTTCGCCACGCCGCGCGCGTTCGATGTCGGCCGCCAGGTCGCCGAAGGACAGGTCCAGCCTGCCCTTGGTGTCGAGGTAATAGCCGGCCTCGGTCACGGTGAAGGAAACGATGCGTGTGGACGGCGCCGCCCCGCGCGCGATCACCGCGGCCAGCGAGCGCTCCCACGGCAGCACCTCGCGGATGGCCTCGATCTGCTCGTAGCGGTACTCGCCCGCAGGCGACACGGTTTCGAGCGTGTAGCGTCCGCCCTGCGCCTGCAGGGCTGCGACGATGTCGGCCATGTCCGGCCGGATGTTGGCGCCCGACAGCGACCAGCGGGTGTCGCCCGCATCGATCAGCCGCTGCAGGTAGACCGCCTGGTGGGCCCGATGAAACGAGCCCAGGCCCAGGTGAAGCACCGTGAACTCGGAAAGAGCCGGTGGTGGTGTTTGCGCAAGAGACGCTGCTGCGAGAGTCACGGGAAATATCCGGAAAAGAAAAAATCAGGCGACGACCGAACGGCCTTCGCGGTTGAACAGATGCAGCACGCTGGGGTCGAGCTCGACCGCCACGTCGTCGCCCGCCTGCAGAGGCGTGCGGTCGTTCTGGCGCGCGATCAGCGGTACGCCGCCCACGTCGACATGGATCAGCGTGTCCGCGCCGAGCGCTTCGATCAGCTCGACACGGCCCTGCACATCCGACACCGGCGCGCCCTGCTTCGGATGCACGCGCAGGCCTTCGGGCCGCACGCCCAGGAAGCCGTCGCTCGGCAAGCGGCCGCCGGTGGCGGCGGAGAAGCTCGGGATGGCGCTCGCTGCCACCATGTTCATCGACGGCATGCCGATGAACTGCGCGACGAACTGGTTGGCCGGATGGTCGTAGAGCTCGAGCGGCGTGCCGACCTGTTCGATCAGCCCGTCCCTGAGCACCACCACGCGGTCGGCCAGCGTCATGGCCTCGACCTGGTCGTGCGTCACGTAGATGGTGGTCGCGCCGAGCGCACGGTGCAGCTTGTGGATTTCGACACGCGTGTTGCCGCGCAGCGCCGCATCGAGGTTGGACAGCGGCTCGTCGAAAAGAAACACCTTGGGCGCGCGCACGATGGCGCGGCCGATGGCCACGCGCTGCCGCTGTCCGCCCGACAGGTCCTTGGGCGTGCGGTCGAGGTATTGCGTGAGGTTGAGCGTCTTGGCCGCGTGCTCGACCTTGGTCCTGATCTCGTCCTTCGACACGCCCGCGAGCTTGAGCGCGAAGGACATGTTGTCGTACACGCTCATGTGCGGGTAGAGCGCGTAGCTCTGGAACACCATCGCCAGGTCGCGCTTTCCCGAAGGCGTCCAGGTGATGTCCTTGCCGTCGAGCAGCAGGTTGCCGCTGGTGATCGGCTCGAGCCCCGCAATCAGGCGCAGGAGCGTCGACTTGCCGCAGCCCGAAGGCCCGACGAAGACGATGAACTCGCCCTTCTGGATCTCGAGGTCGACGCCCTTGATGATGTTGATGTCGCCGAAGCTCTTCTTGATGTCTTTGAGTTGCAGGTAGGCCATGAGGTGTCTCCCTTTCTTTACTTGACGGCGCCGAAGGTCAGGCCTTGCACCAGTTGCTTCTGGCTGAACCAGCCGAACACGACGATGGGCGCGATGGCCATCAACGAGGCGGCCGACAACTTGGCCCAGAACAGGCCTTCGGGGCTGGAGTACGAGGCGATCAGGGTCGCCAGCGTGCCGGCCTTGGCGGAGGTGAGGTTCAACGCCCAGAAGGCCTCGTTCCAGCTCAGCACCAGGCACAGGAGGCCGGTGGACGCGAGCCCGCCCACCGACAGCGGCATCACGACATGGCGGAACTCGGTCCACAGGCTCGCGCCGTCCATGCGCGCCGCTTCGAGGATCTCGTTCGGAATGTCCTTGTAGGCGCTGTAGAGCATCCACACCATGATCGGCAGGTTCGACAGCGTGAACACGATGGTCAGTGCAGTGAGCGAGTCCAGCATGCCCGCGGTCTGCGCGAGCACGTAGATCGGCACCAGCGCGCCCACGGCCGGCATCATCTTGGTGGAGAGCATCCACATCAGGATGTCGCGCGTCTTCTTCGTGCGGAAGAAGGCCATCGAGTACGCAGCGGGTGCGGCGATCAGGAGGCCGAGAATGGTCGAGCCCAGGCTGGTGATCAGCGAATTGCGCGCATACAGCAGGTAGTCGCTGCGGCGCTGCACTTCGCCGAAGTTGTCGAGCGTGGGCTCGAAGACGAAGAGCGGCGGCACGTGGATCGCCTGCAGCTCGGTCTTGAAGGCCGTGAGGAACAGCCAGCCGAGCGGAAAGAACAGGAGCAGCGCCGCGGCCCACGCACCGACGGTGCGCAGCAGTTGGGGAAGGAAGTTGCTGGGTTGCATGGTCGTTCCTTCAATCCAGGTTCTTGCCGATGATGCGGATGAGGAACACGGCCACGATGTTGGCCAGCACCACCGCGAACAGCGCACCGGCCGAGGCCACGCCCACGTCGAAGTTCATCAGCGACTGCTTGAAGATCAGGTAGGTCATGTTCGTGCTCTCGTTGCCCGGACCGCCGTTGGTGGTGATGGCGATTTCCGCGAACACGCTGAGCAGGAAGATCATCTCGATCATGATCACCACCGCCATCGGCCGGCCGAGGTGCGGGATGGTCAGGTAGAAGAAGCGCTGGAACGAACTCGCGCCGTCCATGCGCGCGGCCTCCATCTGCTCGCGGTCGAGCGACTGCAGCGAGGTGATGAAGATCAGGCAGGCGAAGGGCAGCCACTGCCAGGCCACCATGACGATCACGGAGAGCAGCGGCACGTCGGTGAGCCAGTCGATGGGCTGGGCGCCGAAGAAGCGCCACACGTCGGCCAGGATGCCGTAGATGGGGTTCATCATCATGTGCTTCCACAGCAGTGCGTTGACTGCGGGCATGACGAAGAAGGGCGAGATCAGCAGCACCCGCACGATGCCGCGGCCCGGAAAGGGCTCGTTCACCAGCAGCGCGAGCAGCACGCCGAACACCACCGTGATGACGATCACGCTGCCGATCAGCAGCAGCGTGTTCCAGGTTGCGGGCCAGAAGTCCGGATCGGTGACGAAGTAGTGAAAGTTCTCGATCCCCGCGAACGTGTGTTCGCCGGGCTGCATGAGGTTGTAGTTCACGAACGAGAAGTACAACGTCATTGCAAGCGGCACGATCATCCAGAGGAAGAGCGTGAGCACGGCGGGCGCCATCAGGGCCCGGGGCAGGAGTCTTTTCATTGTGTGTTCCTCTCTGGCTGCTGGCTGTTGCCCCCTCTCCCGCT